>NZ_JBVBZF010000154.1:0-8050 GCF_057447755.1 Fusibacter sp.
GATTTTTATACATTATCATATATCATTGTCATCATCAAAATAACTTACGCCATTTTCAAACAAAATACAATCACAAGTTCACCGTTCTGAATTCCTCAACCAAAACATATCATCTTCATCCCATCTTCACATTCAGGCAGTATATTAATCTCATAGAAGATACCCAAACGTTTATAAAGTAAGGAGAGCCTATTATGAAAAAATCATTGTTTACATTACTTATGTTTATGCTTGTCTCTATGATGAGCTTGTCTTTTGCAGATGTTGAAAATTACGGTGCTACAGGTGCACTTGAAGATCAAAACACCACACTTGAAGAAATGTTGACTTATGCAATACAAGATGAATACACAGCACTTGCAGAATACAATTTAATTATGAACACTTATGGCAACATAAGGCCATTTTCAAGCATTGCACGTGCTGAAACTACGCACATCAGTTTACTAGAGCCACTTTTTAAAACATACGGCATTGAGATTCCTGTCAACGAGTCCAGTCAAATTGTCGAATTGCCTGAAAGTTTAACAGAAGCCTACAAGGCTGGTGTCGATGCTGAGGTCCTCAACATTGCCATGTATGAGTCTTTCTTAAAAGAAGATTTACCATCAGATGTTGCAGCCGTATTTCAATCTTTAAAAAATGCATCAGAAAACCACTTAAGAGCATTCAACAATCAATTAACCAGAACTTCTGGTTTCAGAAGAAACCAATAAGCTTAAAATCTTCCCTTTGATCTTAGAGTCTTAATCCAATTAGGACTCTATTTTTTTGTTTGTTCAAACAAGACATCATATGACATATCTGCCACATGAGAGATGGTTTGATAAATAGAACAGTATTCTGTTGCCAACTTAGCAGCTTGCTGAAGACCCAATTCTTTTTCTGCATTAAAAATCGTAAACTTAACATTCACCCATTTAAGTGTCGTTGGCACTTCAGTTCTCTTTTCACCGGAAACCAACATCTCTATACGTTCAAAGCCTATTCGCTTCTTTTTTGCAATGTCCAAAAATGTGGCATACAAACAAGAACCCAGCGCACCAAGCAACATATCATAAGGTGCAAGCATAGAATCTTCACCACCAATGAGAGCCGTTCCATGTGGTGCAATCAGCTCACCTTCAAACTCGTTTGAAAACTTTAAAAGAACTTCTTTTTTATCCATTTCGTGTCCCTCACTTTTTTATTATATCATATCATATTTTAGTATTTGATTTCTACTACCAACCTATGATATACTATTTTAAACCCCGGGTGTAGGGGGGTAATAATTTTGTGCATTTAAGGAGTTCATATGTCTAAACTAATTCCACTTCGTCAATGGATACAGCTTTTTTTCGGTTTTGTCGTCATGACCGCTGTATTTACCTTCAATATCAGTCTTTGGGTAATTTTTGGTATTGCCAGCCTACTTGGCATCGTCATGGGCAAGACCTTTTGCAAATGGATGTGTCCCATGGGGCTTATTATGGAGTGGATGTCTCGAGGTATGACTGCAGACCAGTCTGCCCAGCATAAGTACAATTACTATAAAGTGGGCTGTCCCATTTCTTGGATTCAAGGCTTTTTCAACAAAATCAGCTTCTTTAAGATTCAAACAGACAAAACATCCTGCACTTCGTGCGGCCTTTGTGATAAAACGTGTTACATTACAAAATTAGACAAATCATTCAGCTTCTTTAAAGCGGATAAAAGCACGCCAGGAGATGCCTTTAATTGTTCAAAATGTCTAGAGTGTGTTGGCGTCTGTCCAACAAACAGTATTGATATCAAACCAGACCCTCGTCTGTTTGATCGATAAATTTCTTAATTGAGGATTGCCTCAAAAGGGTAAGAATTTCTTACCACCACCTCATCTAAACGCTAGATTAAACCCTAGCGTTCTTTTTTGTTAATGTATTTGAGGTTCACATGTAAATGATTTGAATAGAAACCATTAAATATGGTAAAATTTACTTATGGAACACATTTTATGTTGCCACATGTTTGGGAGGTAAAATTGAGTCAAAATTCTAGCAAAAGAGCATTTAATATCATAAAGAGACGCTTTCTTATATACTTAGTCATTATCATTATTGGCCTTATCGCCATTTTTTCCATTTCACTATATTCAGGTGAAACCCTAAAAAACGATTCAAAGGCCATTAACATTCTTGGCAAGCAACGCATGATTACGCAAGCACTTTCGAAAAATGCAAGTCGTATTTCTGTCATATCTGATGCCTTAACCTCTAATAACAGCATTCAATCAAGCGATGTTTTGGAAAAAAAGCTATTGCTCACAAAATACAATCTACAGACAGATGCCGCTAAATTCAAACTGGTCTATGATAACTTGAGCAGGGGCTTTGTTCAGTTAGAAAATGAAAACGTTTATTTACCGACTCATGTTTTAGAAGAAATTTCATCTGAACTTTCAAACATTAAGCTTTTATGGCCTAAATTTGAATCCTCAATTCACGATGTGACGACCTTTGAGGTCAATACAGTAGAATTTAAAAATGCATTGATCTACATTAATGAAAACAATGAATCCCTTTTAATGCATACAGATCTCATGGTAAACGAATTTGAGCATAACATGCTTCACCAATATGATGTTTACCGCAACATTACCTTGTTTCTAATTGGGCTTGTGGTCCTCATCACTAGCTTTTTAATGTACCAAATGTATTCAGACCTCTTTAAAGCCCTAAATGTCTTTTACAAACAGATTGATAAACTCGGCCTTGAGCATGATCACGCACACTTCGATATAAAGGGTAAGGAGATTGCTGACGAAGTTGAGTCCATGTTTATTGGTTTTTCTGAAACCCTTGAACTTACCGAAAAGATAAACACACAGGATTCCTTTATTGAAACGCTAAATTATATTTATAAGTCATTTAATCATTTTTTACCTTACTCTTATATCGGCATTGCATTGATCGACGATCACAAACCTGTTAAAGTTGTAGCTTCATATGGCATTTCAGAAAACAAGCACAATGGCCTTTCAGAAGCACTCCTTGGACAAGAGGTAATACTTTCCGAAACCAGCCTTGAACAGATAATGGTTTTAAAGGAACCTAGGATAATTAATGATATTGATAAATACTTTGAAGGGCGTCCTATAAAGGCTTATAGTAAAATAATTTTAGAGCATGGCATAAAAGCTTCAATCACCTTGCCGCTTGAAGCAAACGGCATCCCATTAGGCTTTATATTCTTTTCAAGCGACCGAAAAAATGTTTATCACAAGAAACACGTTGAGTATTTAAAAATTATCAGCAACTCCATTGCACTTTCTTTTCAAAAGAATATTTTCGTTGACGATTTGGTCTATTCCAGTGTTTTAGCACTTGCAAAGCTCAGCGAGGCAAGAGATGAGGATACCGGTGATCACCTCATGAGAATGAGCCGTTATTCGGGTATAATCGCAAAAGCCTTAAAAGACACACCTGAATACAATTCAATCATCACAAATGAGTATGTCACGGACATTATTAAGTTCAGCCCAATGCACGATATCGGCAAGGTCGGCATCCCCGATCGCATCCTGCTTAAACCAGGCAAATTGACATTTGAAGAGTTCGAAATCATGAAGACCCATACAGCATATGGCGCTAACGTCCTTGCTGAGGCAGAGCAAAATATTAAAAAGAAGGGGCGAAGCTTGTTTAAAATGGGCATCGAAATTGCGCAGAACCACCATGAAAAATACGATGGCACAGGGTATCCAAATGGCTTAATAGGCGATGAAATCCCGCTTAGCGCAAGAATCGTAACCGTAGCAGATGTCTTTGATGCCTTACTTTCAAAACGACCTTATAAGGAACCTTTTACACTGGAAGAAACACTTAAGATTATCAGAGATGGCAAGGGCAAGCATTTTGATCCTGTAATTGTGGATGCCTTGCTATCCAGCCTAGATGAGCTCAACGAAGTTAGACATGGCTTTCTTTAAAACAACATTTGAGCCATCTTAAAATGACATTCCCGCTGACGCTGTTTGAGCCTAAACGTGCCTCACCACAGCTTTTGCTCAAAGTTTGTTGCATATAATCCTTGACCTTGTTTTGCCGCATCTAACCGTATTTCCCAGGTTGAAACTTCTTACTCAAAACGAATGATATATCATAAAGGGATTATCCAAATTAAATGGATAATCCCTTTTTATTGCTCTTTATCAGATTTATTGACCAATCTCTTACCTTTACTCGATTAGGTCTGCCGAAATTAAAAGGTTTTCAACGATTGATATGGCTTCAGCACACGTTAAATTTTCTTTTGGTTTTACCTCGTTCTTATCATTACCCTTGATTACATTTTTATCCTGTAAGAAGGCAACTGTCTTTACAGCCCATGGCGAAATATCATCTGCATCTACAAACTTAATATGATCATCATTTGTAGTCGATTGGATACCGGCAAGCACTAGAGCTTTAGCACTTACTACCATAGCCTCCTCACGTGTAATCAATTGGTCAGGATTAAAATAACCTTTTTCATCTCCAGAAAACAAGTCATAATCCCTTGCAACCTGTATTGATTGATAATAGATGTTATCTGCTTGTATATCCCCAAAGTTCTCACTGGTCTTAGGTTCGATAAGACCAAGAGCATTTGTGATATAATCAGCAAATTCTGCTCTTGTTATTTTTTGATCTGGCTTAAAGCTTTCAAAGTCTCTTAAAACAAGTCTAGATGCCATATTGTTGACCTGAGCTTCCGACCAATGTCCCCTTACTGCTTCCACAGTAATTGGATTATAAATCACCGTATAGGTTGAGTTCGTCAAAGATTTTACACTAACAAACACTTCTGCACCTTTACTGATAACTCTCGTCGGAATATGATACATCTTGTTGTTAAAGATCAAGACACCTGTGGTTATGTCACCAAGTGTATTGTCTGTCACAGGAATTTCACGTGCCACATAGGTCTTAAAGGTTTTTAATTCTACAGATTCATCGGTATCAGATGCTGTAGCGATTATTTTAAACTCCAATGGTGCAATGAGCATCTTTGTACTGCCATTATTTTCAACAAGCGCTTTTGCTTCTACCAATGCGTTTTCATCTAGATTGTTCACCTTGATGTCGATGACTATATTTCTGAGATTGCTTTCTGATTCAAATAATTTTGCAACTTCCAGAATATTGACTTCCTCAGCTGGCAATAAATAATTTGCCTTCGGTGTTTCTATAGAAATCACAAACTGATTTTCATCCATTTTTTTGACAATATCACCAGTCAATTTTACCAGCACCTGGTCGGAAGTACCCTGTGACGTCTTTATTTTAACCGTGTTTTGTGGTTTTGTTGCTGGATTAGGATTTTCATTGATTTTTGCCAAGGCCTCTTCTATCATGGTATCTATGGTTTCTGTGTTCACGACCAAAGTCAAAACCTTTTTACCATTTTCCTCAGTTGCTGACTCTTCACCTGCTTTGGCCACTTGGCCATTGACGATGACTTCGGAGCCTTCATCCGTCGGTGTGGTTGGGGTTGTTGATGTAACACCACCGCCACCACCTGACTCTGATTTTTCCCTTTCAACCGTGGCAAGAACCGAATAGGTTTTTACAGAATTATCCTCAGCAGTCACTTGAACTGTAATGGTATTGGCACCCCTTGTCAATGAAACTGCATGTGCTGTTCCACTTGTCACACTTGCACCATTTATTTTGATATTAGCACCTGCTGTTGCGCTTGTCGCCGTTACAGAAGTTGTCGCTGTTCCGGCTGTAAAACTTGCCGTATAGTTTTCTGTAGTTGGATCAAATACCGGAGATAATGTGGTTGAACTCAATGTTAAACCTGCTAGTTTATCTGAAGCCACCACCGCATTTATTAAATATTGCTTGGTTGTGAGTCCATTGTCTACAAGTACGGTAATCTGATTATCACCTGGCGTTAAAGCAATGTCGCCAGATGCTGAACCACTATTGACATTGATGTTATTTACCTTTATGGAGGAACCTGATGTCGCCACCGGTGTTACCCTTGTTGTCGTTGTTCCCACTGGCAGGATTACATCATAGGTAACCTGACTGCTAGAAAACACAGGACTCAAAGTACCACTAGTGATGGACAACCCAGTAAGTTCAGGATCAATTACAGCTGCAGCTACAATTGCATTGACTGTATAGGTTTTTACAGAACTGTCCTCAGCGGTCACTTCAATTGCGATATTGTTGGCACCTGTAGTCAAAGGCACCGTATATGGTGTGCCACTTGGCGATGATACCGAGTTGATCTTAATACTCGCACCAGAGGTTACCGTAACAGGTGTAATCGTTGTATTCAGAGTACCAGATGGATAATTTACGCTATAGCTTTCTGTTGAAGCATTGAAAGCTGGCGATAAATCGCCTGAGTTCAATGTCAAGCTTGATAATTGATTCGAAGCGACAATTGCGTTTATTGAATAATTTTTAGTTTCAGCACCATTGACCACAACAATTGGAATTGTGTTATCCCCAGGTGACAAGGCAATATCACCTGAAGCTGATCCACTGGTTACACTTACGCCACTAACCGTAATTGAAGACCCTGAGGTTGCAACAGGCGTTACATTGGTTGTAGTTGTACCTACTGGTAATATGGCTTCATAGGTTTCCTGACTGCTTGAAAATGCAGGATTAAGACTAGCATTATTCAAACTCAATGCCGTCAACTCAGGTGCTGATGCAACATCATTTTCAATATTGGTCAAACTTCCTGTTAAATCTGGGTCAAGACTGCAATAAAGTACGATTTGAGCAGATTCTCCAGCATTGAGGTTTCCCTTAGCAAAGGTCATCCCAATTAATGTATCTTGATTTGTCTCTGCAGTAAGCATTGCATCACCATCTGGATTGTACATGGCAATATTGTATGGGTCAGATGTAGAACCTATATTTGCCCGTGCCGTTGAGTCAAAAGCCACATAGAAGAAAGGTGTTCCAGTGACTGGGCCCTTTGAATAGACAAGCGCTTTTGAACTCGTCGGTGGATTTTGATCTACTTTATTCAAAGTATTAAATGTACTGTTATAATCTAAATCTTGATCGGGATCTAATACTCTAAAGTACCTCACATCATACAGTGTACTCGCAGTAATGTTTGTGAGTGTCACTTCAAGCTTAAAAAATATATCATCTTTATTTAGGGTCACTTTTTGTTGAACTTTCAATTTGCCATCATCCACAGTATGTAATGCAGAAAGCGTATCACCTGAAGACAAGTCTACCAAGGACATATTTTGATTAAAAGCGCCATTCAAACTAGGATTTACATTTCTTCTGATAACTGAGACGCCACCGTCTGTCTCCTTATAACCGATACCATAACCCTCTGCCGGTGATCCCGGTAGAAAGAAATCGCCATTTGTCATAGCGTTGTTGACATTAAAGCCATCTGCATCCATGACCATGCCAATATTGGTTCTACTGACCGGGTGAAAACCCGCGGGAGCAGCTTCACTCGCACCAAACCAACCATTGTTATCAATTCCAATTTCTACATAGTTCCCACCTAGATAAACATCGCCATTAACGGTCACACTTCTAGCACCCGGTAGGCTTGAAGGCAATGCATAAGTCATATTATACGGAAGTATAACCGTCGTTATAAGCACGAACATCAATACGAGGGATAATCCTCTTTTTTTCCTCAACTTCATAGTGTCACATCCTTTTCATTCTTGTCATTCTTGTTATTTTGCGCATCACTGTTTTTAGATACCCTAAGGCTTATTACATAAACAAAAAACAGGTATTTATAGGCTTATGAACCAATTTTATCAGTCTTATTTTGAGACAATTATTTCTCTTTTTGAGACATTAATAGCATTTACAAGCCGTTATTCCTGTTTATTCTCATTATGAGACAACTTTCACCATTTTAACTTGGCACGATCCTTGCTCTTATATAAGGGTAGAAGAACACAATTTATGGGAGCGTGAAATGATGAAAACTACTTCGAATGAAATTCAAAATTTAATACTGAGCACTCTTCAAAGAGAAGTTGCCCCTGCCATGGGCTGCACTGAGCCAGTTGCCGTTGCGCTTGCAGTTGCAA
>NZ_JBVBZF010000155.1:0-8041 GCF_057447755.1 Fusibacter sp.
CCAAGAAGTATTCCCCACCCGCTTTCCAGCGTAGCATCAGCATTCATATTAAGATTAATTGAATCAGCTATTTCTGTGGAACCGGGTAATGTTGCAGCTATCGTGGTACGAAATTGGTCTATAACCGAACTAATTAAGGCCATACTTACCTCACAAAATCAATTTGTTGTGGTGTAGATTCATTTTGCGATGCATTCCCATCTTGATTTGTATCAATAGCCACTTGCCCACTACTAAGTATTTTATTATACTTTTCCATAGCTCCGATCATTGAATCCGCGTATGCTGGTCCAAGCCCCTGGTAAATGTAGCTAGCAGTGAGATAAGCACACGCTTTTCGTAAGTCAGTGCTATCCAAAATCTGAGCACTAGCCTCCATATTGAATATATTACGCAAATCTCGTATAATATCATAGGACGCTTCAATTATTAAATCATCCCAGTCAGCCAAGGCTTTGCCAAATGCCTGGTATACTCTGGAATTAGCAGTGTCGGGCAAAGGTCGTGTAATATCGGAACTTTTACAGAACTTGTGTCCTAACCATTGTAAATCTACTGTAGCGGATGCAGACAGACTAATACGCACCCAGTACCAATTAAAAAAGCGTACAGAGTTCAATTCTGTAACATTTGCAGTGTCATCCACGGGAGCCCAAGGTTTGGCTGGGTCTGGTTGCATTGTAAAATACCCAGACACACTTAATCCATTGGATTCATCTTGGGTCTGTAAAGAAGTCACCCACCCATTCGCAGGTCCGGCATAATAGGATATGTTCAAAGTTTGTCCAGTGGCAACTTCTGTATTTAAGAATATGAATAAAGTGCGCAAAGGCAGCGGAGTAGCTATATAAAGAAAATTACCAAGATCAAGACTTTGATTTCCTTCGAACGGATTTGTTAAATTCGTTGTCTGATCTACCAATGTGCTCCCGTTGTAATACAGAATTGGCTGGGTCATGTTTGTGAACCTTTATATCTTGAATTTGCGTAGTAGTCCAAACTGCAAAAGCCATGGTTGTGGTTATGATAAAGGCTCCTAGCGACTTCATCCAAACCATGTCCCGATTTTGTATACGCAAATCTTCTAGTTGTTTTTGAATAGTTATAAAATAATTGCGTAGTTCATCGTCAGTCATTTTTTCAACTCCACAACATCTACTAACCCGTGCTCTAGCGCTCTCACGAATGCTTCTTCAGTATCAGATGATAAAACAAAGCTTTGCCCAGTAATAAAGAAAATGGCATGCAATAATTCGTGTAAAATCGTGCTCTCTAGCTCTTTTTTAGATAGGTTTTTACGAACCCTTATAGTCATTGTTGCACCATTGAAATCTCCGAAGATTCCGTCCTCTGCAGCAACTATTTCGTCAATATACTGAATTTTGACGCGTTTTCCTAAAACGGTGTAGTATTGTCTCATAATACCTGGCCTATGTAAATAGAGGCCGAAGCCCCTGTTAATTGGAATCAAACACCAATATTACGTACCAGTAGCATTGAAAAGTACGCCGTAAATTCCACTCCTTCGAGCTTTCATGCCGTAAAGAAGGGAAATAGCGTATTTATCGGCGAGATTATCTATGTCCCTATCGCTCTCAAATTTAGGCATACGTTGGATCGCATAGGCCACATGAGAGCGGTGATACATCATTGCCTCAGCATCGGCGGCTGATGTGCTGACTAGTACCGTGTACCCGTAGACACGGCCAATTTCACCGTTACGTAATGACTCAGGGGAACCATACGCATCTGCCCGAATGAAATTATCAATTTGTAGCATTTCAGCTTCTTGAGCCGTGGACACTACTAAAAACCTATCCGTACGAGGTAGCTTTTGATCATTCAAAAGTTTATGACCAGCTACAATATTTGGGACATTGAGAGCAGTACCGGTGCTACCCAATTGAAGAATATGGTCGGGGGCTGACGATGAAACATTCTTAGCTTCCGTCCATAGATCCGACTCAAATTGTTCCACCCAAGCCTCGGCATAGTTACGAACAATCGCTGCACCTAAATTAGGTACTGATTGCGCCTCGTCGATATCCTCTACAGATACCAAACGACCTTTGTGCTTGTTTAGTGACAATGTATCACCACTCAAAGTCATAGTCGTATCAGTTAACGCCACTCCCGAGGTTTTGTCCTGCAACGTAGCCTTGGAGAAAATGGGGTAAGTGTAGGACACTGAACCTGGTGGTATTAGTTCAGAATCATCTACAAAAGAGGGACCAAGTATAGACCTTTCGTAATAGTTTTGCTGAATTTCAGCACGAATTGCAGCCAATTGGCCCGCTGACAAAGTAATTGCCATCTGTTAACTCCTAAAATGAAAAAAAAATTACTTAAGTGTAAGAGAGGCCAAAGCCTTATCTCTATTAGCTTTTATGGACATGTCTGGTATCTTATCCCCTGATTCGTGAGGTTCAGTAGCCGCGTGAGAATTATTTGATGCTGGCTTCTTTGAACCGATTAAGTCTGGGTATCGCCGTTGGAAGTCTTCAGCCACTAGTTTGACTGACTTGGGATCTACTTTGCCATCTACAACGTCGATCATGTCAAGATTAGCAAATTGTAGGTACTCCTCATTACGTACAGAACCAATTTCCTTCATTAGAGCCCTAACACGAGTATTACGTACCTCCGCTTGCTTCATTTGATTTACGGTAGCAGTGGCCTTGTCTAACTCTTCTTGTTTTTGCTTAGCTATTTCCTGCCATTTGTTTTGCTCGGTTAGGCGCGCCTCTTCTGCCTTTTGCTCGGCTTCCTTGTATTTTGATAAAGAAGCCGCTAGCTCTTGTTTTTCCCTTTGCATCTCTTCCATTTGCTTTTGCAGCTTTTGAAAGTCTAGCTCGGATTGAGAAGGGGATGGTTTTTTGTCTGAGGGAGTTTGAGGTTCAGAGCCCTCTGGTTTAACTGGGTCACTCATGTTTAATTCCTTTATACTAATGATTTAATAAACTTTTTGATTTGCTCAATCTCCTGATTTGCTAATAGCAAAAAGGGTCGTTTGACTGAAACAAATCTAGCCTTAGCTTTGTTTTTATTACCTGATAATCTAACTGAAACTTTATTTTTCGTGGCTACAACTGTCAAACTATCCAGCATATCACCGGTTTCAGTGAGGTTAGATGTAGATGGGGTTGTTTTAGGGCTTAACTGTGTTCGAGAGCGGCGCTCCACGGTACTAGGCTGAAGTGGAGGGTTTTGTTGTAATCTGCCTCCAATTACAATCTGCCCTTTATCCTGAGTTCTCTGGACTATCATTTGTTTGGCCATTTCTCCGACTTGCGTCATCGTCTCTGCGTTTTGGATCTTGGCCTTGATCGGGTTCATTATTGCTCGAAATTGCCGTTTTAATTGCATTTAAGTTCCTCATTGGATCATTAGAGAGCTTCGCGACCCATTCTTGTACCATGGTATCAGACCATCCCGGATTCAGGATTTTAATGGTTTGCTCTGCAGTGGCCAATCCTTGAGACCATAGCATTTCAGCTTTTTTCTGTGCATCTGTGTTTGATAACATGGGGCGTTGATCAGAATACTCTATTGCTGTTACAGCTAGATCATTTGGAAGTGATAAAGGTTCCTCGATCATGCCATTTGCTGTGGAGGTGTTGTAACACGAAACTATTTTTTTGATCAATCTTTTTTCGAACGGGATTAACAGCTTAATCATCCCCAATCGCTGGGCCGTAGCATCTGCTGAATCTATAATTTTCGCGAGGCTAGATGCACGTTGTTCTGAAGCCTTTCCGGCCGACCCAGATTTTAATCCCCGCGATTCTAGCCACATAATGAGTTGAGCTTGGATTAAGCTTAAAACCGGGCCTATGTCAACTTCAGGCTTGACGATTTCAAATTTACCTTGGCTACTAGAGCCTTTAGTGGTTTCAAGTTTTATTACGGAGTTAGGTCGTTTTTTTGTACCTGACGCTAGGTCCAAGTCAATGGCTAAGACCATAGAACTAGCTTGATATTTGACCGTATAGTTCAAATCTGCTAACAATTTAGGTAACAAAATTGTCATATCATAAAGATCATTATCAGGTTTTGGGAGCAAACTGTATTTTGATCGATTGAAATAAACCAAGGGGATCTCATTAAATTCATTTTCAACCCCATAAACCCCAGAATCATTTTGTACCAGCGTAGCGGTAGGGAAATACTTTTGCATTATATCCAGATTTAAGGGGTCCCCAGAGGCACTAATAACTGTGATAAAGCTGTCTGTATAAACCATTATAATTTCTACAGGTTCTTGGTCTTGAGCAAGTAGCTTTCCGTCTCTATCAGTGTGACTGCCTTCGGCAGGGTCAAGAATTTCTCGACCAACTAGTTTTAAAACTGCATCCTCTCTTAAGGGATTGACTGCATTGCTACTATATGGTAGGGCTCGGTCAATAGGTACTGCACGTATATTTGCCTCTCCTGCATCCGTGAAAAACTCAATAAAGCAAGCCTTGTGTAGGTTTAAAAGTTCATCTACAGAGCACATTGTAGAATCGAGATCGAGGCTTTGAATTAATGAATCCAATCGCTTTTGATATCTGCTTTTCGTACGTCTCACAACGGGTTGTACATATACTTTAGCTAATTTGTCTACCAGCGAACGCAATATATTTAATGTTGGAACTCGTTGCTTTAATTCTTTTATTTGTTGTTCATCTTCAAATTCATCCTCTATAGCTTCTTCGAGGTATTTCTTTAATTGGCCTTCAAAAATATTTAGTAGTCTGTGATTATATTGAATAAAATCATTGTTTTGTTGCCAATATTGGGATAATTCGGCGAGTTTGCCTGGGGTTAATTCCATTAGCCAAAACTCCATTGTTGATTGGTGGGTTTGATACGATCCATTGGCGTTTCATAATGCGCCCAATAGCCAAAGCCGTCAGCACTATGCCCTCGCATTAGGTCCGTGGTGTCCCAGGCCATCTTTTCCAAGTCCTCTATTAAATCCACACAACTGGCATGGATTTTTATTCTATCGCGAGATAATAGCCAATTGACGGTATTAATTCTATCTTTTACTGCAGGGTTCCTGGCATGAAATCTTAGTTCAAACCCTTCATTGCGTAATATATCGTGATCTGTTTGCGCTGCACTGGACTTCCGCTGACTACCGGCAGCATCCGGGTACAACACTTTAGGATTAATTTTACTATTTTTTAAGGTTTCAGCTAATTCGAAAGTGTTAGAGTTTTCGAGGTATACTTGCTCTCTAATTGTGTATTTTCCATTGAGTAGCCAACCTAGATTCGCTGTTAAAGGGTGAACGTTAAAGTCAACCCCCCCAGCCGCCGGAACTCCCATTAGATGGGGAACCTCAGAATCAAACACATGTTGATCCCTATTAAACGCATAATACATTCGACCCGTTTTAGTGGCCACATATTGACCAAGGACTTCCTGCTTGTAATATAGCGGGGAGTAATTCGCCTCTAGGCTGTCTAAATAGCCGTCTGGGAGGTGATGATTTAATCTGGGGTCTGCATATACCTCTTGATAAGAAACGTGCTTATCGGGGCCAGCGAATAGCTCATACATGAAATTAAAGCCATTGGGTGTGCTGGCGGCCCTAACTTCATTAGGACCATATCCAGTAGCCCGCACCCGAGCAATGAGCGTATTCCATGCCAATTGGTGCGAATAGGCTAACTCATCCACGATGGCATAGGAAACTTCGATACCCCGAAGGTCATCATAATTTTCGAGGGAGTACAGGTACCAATACGAACCATTCTCCAAATAGACTATTTGCTCGTGTTTATTATGACGATATTTGATACCAAGGTCTGAGAGGATCGTAAGTGCCGTTTTAAGCGTCGCTTTATTGAGCTGTTTGTAACTATTGGCTGCAAGCAGTCCGGCGCTTCCTGGGTGCTGTATGGCCTTCATAACAGCCCACATACATATGGTGAAGGTTTTTCCCGCGCCAAGCCCCCCGCGAAGTAATCCATATGGACATGTAAGCCGTAAAAAGGCCATTTGAAACACCAACATGTTGATATATTTATTCATTACCAGGGTCTTCCTGCAGTATTATGGTGATATCTCTGAGTTTTTTAATTTCTGGTTCTTTTGAGGATATTTTTGGTTGACCGAATGCGGCCAGGGCTAGGTAGGCATTGACTCTATCTTTGGGAGTGGAGATTTGCTGGATGGCAGCTAATACACGGTTAAACCCGTGCTCGTCAAACCATGACTTAATTTGATCATTAAAATCCTGCTTAGCCATGCCCACCCCACATATATTATATATAGTTAATAAGTAGTATACTATAAATATAGTATATTATATTTAATATACACCTATCCCTTCATATATATATGATCCAGTATATATATTTAACCCTGTTATAATAATATACAGTTTTTACATAATAATAAATAATATAGTAGAGATATAAATATATAATATTATAAAATAATATAGTAGATATAATATATATTAAGTATATAATAATATATATACTATATATGTAATAATATACTATATAATATATAATATTATTCCTATATTATATTATTAATATATATTATATTATAATATTTGTTATGTATATAATATATACATAGTATGTATGGAGTGAGTTCGAAGAACGAACAGTAAATACGGTTTGGAAAGGCTTGCCTTCCTACACCAATAACTATTTAAGTATAGATTCTTAAGATCGGTAGGCTATAAATAAACTTTAGCGTTCTTTTAAACTTTCTATATTTTAAAATTATCCTAGATAATTATGAGCAGATTGTTTTCTTGCATTTCTACTGATTTTTTGAACTAGTGATCATAGTATATGAACCAAAAAACTATTGTTAATTAACTTTAGGTATGGCACAATTCTGCCGACAAGTAAGAATTGGGAGGGAGCCTATGCATACCATGAATGAATTCGAGACAACTTGGTTAGAAGAATTTGAAGTTATATGTAAGCGATCATTGAGAAATATGACTGATCTTGAAATTCAAGAGAGCTTTCCAACTTTGTTGCAAACAAGTGATATCAGCACAATAAGAAAAAATTCTGGGTCTGGTGGCCACGAGACAATGGGTCTTAAATGTAAATGTACTATTCCAGGTACACATTTATTTAGTTTACCGGGGGAGTACGCCAGACCCGATTACATAATTGAAATGCTGGAAAGATTTCACATAACTAGAGGAGAGCAAATTGCAGGCGCCCCTCGTTATAAAATTTGGAAAGAGTTATTTCCTAAAGGGCACAAGTTTTTCGGGAACCACTATTTAAAACAAGAAGATTGGCTTTGGTGTGCTCAAATGGTTGGTGCTGCCAAGGTCTTTTACTTCCTAGAGCTAGAGGATGCACAAAAATGGATTTGGAAGCACTTTTCAAGGGCTGTGGAGTTACTTTATGTCTAAAGAGCTAATTAGAGTCACAGATAAAAATCATCGATTCTACAACCTACTCATGCGCCCGAGATTTGCAACTATCTATGGAGTAGTTCATGGAGAAATACTACTATCAGATGGACCTCAAGAATCTAGATTACAGCGGGATCAAGTGGCAATTACTGATACTCAATATGAGTTATTAATGTATCGCACATATTATAGCCATTTAGGAAGTATATTTTAGGTAAAGTTTTTTTCTGATTCTGCCGAAAATGTAAGAGTTCAACGTAGAGGTATCAAATGAGTGATAAAAAACCAGAAGTGATAAAACTTTATCCATCTTCATCAGACTTTTTGCCGGTCACCGGTCAAGAAATCGAATATTTTTCGAAATGTTTACGGTATATTACAGTGGCTCAATTAAACCGAGACGTTGTAAAAGTAAACATTAATCCGCTCAACAAAGCGGTGGCGGAAATTGATGAAGCCAGATATCTTCTTGTATTGCAACAAGAATTTGAATATATCGACCGCGAAACAAGTTTTAAATACGAAAAAGTAGCTGGATATAATGAGCTAGTTCTTTCGGGGCGTACTGATTATTTAATTTACGATGACCCTGAAAAAACGAAAATGAAGCTGATTGTAGAAAAAAAGTCATCTTTTTCTAAAAATCAAAAA
>NZ_JBVBZF010000156.1:0-8040 GCF_057447755.1 Fusibacter sp.
AAATCGACCAATGATGCCAGATCCTCTTTGTCGAAAGCTGGGATCATTATAGGACCTGTAGACACCGAAGACCAGATCATAGCCATGGTCTATTAAGGGTATAATCTTTAAAAGATCATTAATATCATGCTGGCCATCATCATCCATGGTGAGTACATAGTCACCACTACATAGGTGCAAACCCTTATAAATGGCCATTTGCTGTCCTTGATTAATTTCTAGGCGAATCCCCTTGACGCCTTCAAAGCGCATAGAGATTGACTGAATCTGTTTCCAGCTCTCATCCTGACTAGAGTCATCCACAAGAATAATCTCATATAAGTATTGGTGATGGTCAAAAAAATATACCAGCTTATCTACCAATGATTCAATTGTTTTTTCACTGTTATAAACAGGAATAACCACTGAAAACTTCAAAATTGACCCCTTTCTTGAAGGCTTTATTGAGTCAATAATTCCCTTCAATTTTTATCATGGCTATTTAAGGCAAGGCAATAATCTGTTAAACTAAAAGCATCAAACACCATAAAAGAATATATGAAAAGGACGTGTCCTATGAATAAACTTGATTGCTTCGGCGATATTTGCCCCATACCACTTTTAAAAATGCAAAATGAAATTGAACACCTGTCACCTGGTGACTCTTTTCAAATGGTGGTTGACCACAGCTGCGTCATTGAATCCATCAAAGAGACTTTAAAAAAGAGCACTTTGACATATGAAATAGACGAAGTGCTCAATGGCGTATGGGAAATCACAATAACGAAACAACTTGACTAGCAAAACTCTTTGGCACCATGATCGATGAAGTAATGGTAGATATCCGTTACCGCTTTCTCACGACTGCACTTGCGTCTTGTGACCAAATAAATATCATAATCCAAATCAAAATTTTGAACCTCTATGATTTTAAATCTCTTTTCATAGAGTTCTTTTTTTACAGACATATAGGGCAAGAAGCAAATGCCCAGATTGTTGTTGACAGAAGATTTTGCCGCTGGTATTGAATCCACCTTAAACATAATCGGAATTTGTTCCATATGAAGTCCAAGTGGTTTTAATTTATGCTTTAAAAAAGATGAAATGGTCAAGGCGTCATCATCAAGAAGCACCATTTCATGATTTAAGAGTTCATTTACATCTATAAGATCTGGTATTCTCGAACTGCTATTGGCTACCAACACAATTCTCTCTTTACCAATCTTGCTAAATTCCAAACGGTCATCACAAGGCTCTTCAGTAACAAAACTCAAATCCGTCAATTCGTTAATTAAATCATTAATCGACTCCATATTTGATTTTGAATGCATTTCAAAATTGTATTTAGGAAATGCTTTTTTGACCTTGTATAAAACACAAGGCAAAGAATAATTTACAAGTGAAAGATAGCCATTGATTTTAATGTTTTCAAAACTGTTTTCAAGTTGCTCAAGCTCTTCCTTTAGCTTATCCTTAATCCTAAGCATGGTTCCAGAATACTTAAATAAAATCCTACCAGCCTCTGTGGGTAAAACCCCTTTATTACTTCTCTCAAGCAGCTGATAGCCCACCTCATCCTCTAACTTCTGAATGTTTTGGCTAAGTGCAGACTGGGAAATGTGGCGATTCGCTGCAACCTTTGATATGCTTTTGGTTTCGACAACTTCTCTAAAATATTCAAGTGCATTTAAATTCATACTACACCTCTTCGTTTCTATTATGTCCGATTAAACATCAATTTGGGTATCACTTTTTCTTATACTGATTTAGAATTGCCATTGATGATTTGTTTCAATAAAATGTTATCATATTACTGTGAGATTGTTAAGAGTATAGCAAACTTTATTTTTAGGAGTGTGAAAAAATGGCTGAATCAAGACAAGCAGCAACGTCTAGACGCTCTTCTGCAAACCGTAAACCAAAGAAAAATCAAATCCCATTTGGATTTGTTGCAGTGTTTTTATTTATAGCAATTGCAATTTGGTTAAACACAAAATCAAGTACCCTATCCATATTCTGGATGACGGGTATCGCCTTTGGCTTCATTCTTCAAAAAGGGCGTTTTTGTTTCACGGCTTCTATGCGTGATCCTTATTTAACCGGCGGTACTTCATTAACCCGCGCTGTCATCATCGCACTTGCACTCACTACGATTAGCTTTACAGCAATCAAATATGGCTATGCAAGCGCAGGGCTCCCAATTCCGGGAATGAGCTATGTTGTCCCAATCAGTTTTGCCACTTTAATAGGGGCATTTATGTTTGGTGTGGGTATGGTAATCGCAGGCGGTTGTGCATCAGGTACATTAATGCGTGTTGGCGAAGGCTTCTATATGAACCTTTTAGCATTGGTATTTTTCGTTATCGGCTCTCTACTTGGAGCGCATGACTTTGGATGGTGGAAAGACCATTTCATTTCAAAGGGCACCTCAATCTTCCTACCGGATGTCTTTGGTTGGATGGGTGCCGTAATTTTACAGCTTGGTGTTTTATTGGCACTATATATTTTGGCAGAACAATATGAGAAAAAAAGAGGCGCATCACACTAGTGGTGTTAAAATACTAAAATTTTTGGAGGATTAAAATGAAAGAGATATTATTAGATTGTTTCGGAGAAGCTTGTCCAGTACCTTTAGTAAAGGCTCAAAATAAACTTAAAGAGTTAGAAATCGGCGATGTCCTCATCGTTCAAATCGACCATAGCTGTGCTATGAAAAACGTTCCTGAGTGGGCTAGAAAAGAAGGCTATAACGTAGAAGTTGAAGAAGTTGAAGATGGTGAGTGGGAAGTTATCATCGAGAAAAACAAATAAGCATAAATTTTAGGAGGTTGTCATGAACGAATTTGTATTAGATTGCTACGGCGAAGCATGTCCAGTGCCTTTGGTAAAGGCTCAAAATAAACTTAAAGAATTGGCAGTTGGCGATGTCCTCATCGTTCAAATCGATCACAGCTGTGCTATGAAAAACGTTCCGGAATGGGCTAGAAAAGAAGGCTATAACGTAGAGGTTGAAGAAGTTGATGATGGCGAATGGGAAGTTATCATCGAAAAAAATAAATAACACCAACTTGGAGGTGTCTAAATTGGAAAAGAAAGAAGCAAAGTTCTTTGATCAAATGAAGAACAATGAATATTATATCAAGTGGCTTAAAAATCCAATCACCTATGTTACTGCTGCGGTTCTTTTATCACTTTTTCAAACCGTAACACTTGCAGTTACCAAAGAACCATGGGGTGTATCTGGTGTGTTCGCATACTGGGGCGCATGGGTTTATGAAGCTGTGGGCGGTTCAGTGGACAAGTGGTATTATTTCGCAAGCACAGGTGCCCAAAATGTATTAAACAATGGTTTTATCAACCATGCGGGCACTTGGCGTAACCTTGGTATCATTGTTGGTGCACTCTCGGCGACACTTTTAGCTTCAGGCTTTAAGATTAAAAAGATCAAATCAAAAAAACAAGTCATTGCAGCCTCTCTAGGCGGCTTACTTATGGGCTATGGTGCACGTCTGGCTTTTGGATGTAACATCGGTGCCTTATACAGCGGTATCGCATCATTGTCACTCTCAGGATGGGTATTTGCCATTGGGATGTTTTTTGGTGCAATTGTCGGCAGTAAACTTTTAGTTAAGTTCTTTATGTAAGATTGACTTACTAAATCAAGAAAGGAACAATAGATGGCTAGAGAAAAAACAGTTGAACATTATGATGTGGTAATCATAGGTGGTGGTCCTGCAGGACTCAGTGCTGCAATCTATGCAGGCAGAGCAAGACTTAACACACTCCTTATTGAAAAAGCATTGATTGGTGGTCTCGCGACTTATACAAACGAAATTTCAAATTACCCTGGATTTCCAAACGATCCTAAAGGTGAAACCATTACCAATCTAATGAAAGAACAAGCAAAAAAGCTCGGCGTTAATTTTAAGCTCACTGCAGTAACAAGCGTTGATCTTAAGGGTGAGGAAAAAATCGTTGAGACTTTTAGAAACAAATATATTTCAAAAACTGTAATCATTGCCACTGGTGGACGACCACGTACCACTGGAGCAGAAAACGAAGAGAACTATCTCTTTGATAAGGGCATTTCATTCTGTGCAACCTGTGATGCTGCTGCAAACACAGATAAACATGTTGTTGTCATCGGTTCAGGAGATGCTGCAATTGAAGAAGGTATGTTCCTCACTAAGTTTGCCAGCAAAGTTACGGTTTCTGTAATGCATGATGAAGGCATTATGGATTGTAACGAAATCGCACGCCAAGCGGCACTTGCAAATCCTAAAATGGAATTTGTTTGGAACTCTGTTGCTAAGCGTTTTGAAGGTGAAGGTCATCTCGAGACTGTGGTCCTTAAAAATGTAAAAACAGATGAAGAAATCCCTGTGAATTGCGATAACTGTTTTGAATTTATCGGTTATCTGCCAAATACAGAGCTATTTGAAGGCATCATTGCTATGACACCAAGAAAATACATTCCTGTAACTGAGAAAAAAGAGACCAACATCGAAGGTGTCTTTGCAGTTGGTGATGTTACTGATAAGTGGCTTAAGCAAGTTGCAACAGCTGTGGGTGATGGTGCAATCGCAGGTACTGCTGCTGAACGTTATATCGCTGAGAAAGAAATCTTTGACAATTGCATTATGCAGAAGGAAAAGCAAGGTCTTATCTATGTTTATAATGCAATCGATGTGCCTTCAAGAGATTTCCTCCCTCATATTGAGGCGATTGAAAATGAAAACAAGGGCAACCTTATCGTCAATCGAATTGACACTTATAAATCAAATGGCTTGGCACTTAAACTGGGCGTAGAACAAATTCCAGCAATCGTTATTACCAGAGAAGGTAAGATTGTTGAAAAGCTCTATGAACTGGACAAAGCTCAAATTATCAACGCTTTATAACCTACATTCATTCAATATAAAAGGATTCCCCAATGATTGCCGTCTTAAAAAGCAGATCACTGGGGAATCTTTTTTTAGCTCATGAATATTCACTTAATCACGATTTGCATAATTGCTATATGCATAATTGCGAGTTATATAATTACTATTTACATAATCGCGAGTTACTTATTGATTACTTACTTATTGATTACTTTTTCAATGCTCATTTTACTTTATATAATAGCAGCAGTAGTCAGCCATTTGATCGATCTTAACTTGAAACTTTGAGTTGGCTTCTACTTCAAATTTCTCGCCTTCATTTACTGTGATCCACGAAGTCTCCCCTGGAAGCAATACTGCCATGCTACCACCGAGAATTTCCATAATCTCTTTATCGGCTGTTCCGAAAGTATAATCCCCCGCCTGCATAAAACCTAAAGTCACTTTCTCACCACTTTCCAAATAAACGGTGCGGCTGTTCACTTTGCCACCAAAGTAGACATTTGCTTTTAATTCAACACTTACATTTTCAAATTGTTTTTTCATATCGATTCTCCTTTTATTTTAATTGTGTGTAATGCCATCTTTATGTTTTTTTGTTACCGTTCTCATCTAACCGCTTTTCGCAAGTTGGTGATTCTTTCTCAAAGCTGGATGAGAACTAATGATATATAATAATAGCTGATTTATGGAATACATAAATCAGCTATCATGGTGTTTGATTCAATTTTGTGCAAACCTTATTAGAGGATTGCATTAAACCTTATTGTTAGAGCCTCTCGTCTTTTGATTCTTTTTGCTCGTTGAAGAAGCGCCCATTTTTTTATTGACTTGGAATTCTTGTTTTCTTTGATTATCCTTTTTTTTCTTCTCCAAAAACTCTTTCATTTTTTCCATATTTTTTTCGGACATAACTTTGCCTCCGGTTCACTTATATAAGTCAATTAGAATTATTTTTATACTCACTCATTATAGCAAGTTTCACGAAAATTACAATCCTATTTTCGGCATGTCCCATCGAATAGTGAGTCGTTTTTTTAAGGTGTTGAATATTAAATGATCTATAATTATCCCACAAATCATTATGCCCAGAACCCCACTGTAAACACTCACTGTATCCATCATCATCCTTCGCTCATAAATCAACCAGCCAATCCCCATGTGCTGACCCACCATGCCAAAGATCATCTCTATGCTGATAATGGCACGCCAGCCTCTGTTAAAGCCGTTTTGAAGGCCCGCCAGTAGGTCCGGAATAGAACCAAGAAAATAGATGTAAAATAGCCTTTTCCTGAGTGAAATCGGAAAAGCGCTTTCAAGCTCAAAAAATCTAGCCGTCAGGCGATCTTGATTGAGTTTAAGCTGAATCCAAAGCGGCCAAAGCGTCGCATGAAACATTAAAAAGACAATTGCTTTTGTGGTGAGTCCAAACCATAATATCACAAGGGGCAAAATAGCAACACTTGGGATAGGGCTGAAGATGGTGTAGCACAGGTCAAAGGCTTGTTGAAATAGAGGACTCACCTTGGTTAAAAACAACATGCCCCCCACTGCCATAAGACTTAAAAAAAGTGCCATAAACACCTGTGATAAAGACATGAAAATGCCCTTTAATATTTCAGCATTTGAAAAAAGACCACTTAAAATGTCTTCCACTGGCGGAAAAAGGGCTTGAGGATAAATCCTACTGTAGGCAACTACTTGCCAGACCACTATAATCGTCAGGACAAAAATCGCTTTAAAGTAAGGGCCCTTGATCTCTTCTAGACGCTTTTTTTTCACATGCTTGCTATCAAATTTTAATGAGGTTTTTATTATTGCCATTTTAAAGCCTCTTCCTCATATTGGTTTTGGATTATTTCCTGGTCATTCATAAACTCAATGAACCGACTTAAACCCTTTACCTCTTCAGAATAGGTCATATACTTAAGGGCTTCCAGTTCAGATGCACTGTATTTTTCAAGTAGTATTTCATAGGCCTTGTCTGGTGACGCCTTCATAAAGGCTATAGACCTTCGAATTGCACCTTCAACAGCCTGATAGAGTTCACGATCTTCATACACACGCTCTGGACAGATGCCAACGATAAAGGTAAACTCACCACCAAAACAGGTCTCACCATCCACCAATAACCTAAAATTTTCTTGGTCTAGCTCCTGATTCAAATAAGGTGGTGATGTGAAATGGAGTAAATCTGTCTGGTTATTGGTCATGGCCAAAAGACCATCTGGATGCGACATGGATACAAGCTTTGTGTCAAATGCCTTTGCATCGCCAAGTTCTTGCTCTGCATACATGCTCAAAAGAATATGTTGAATGCTCCCAGGCTGAGGTAGAATAATCCTTTGATCCTCTCTTATGGTCTCAAGTGAATCTGTTTCTTTAGGCGCAACAAGACCTAGAGGACTTTCTGATAGGCCCACCATAATGCGCCAATCCATCCCCTTGTCCTTGCCTATTAAAAAAGGGGGTATCCCTACAAATCCAAAATCCAGTTCATCTGCGAGCATGGCTTCTCTCATTGCAGCAGTGTTGGGGAGTTTTTTCCAAACCACCTCAACATCGAGTTTGGCAGTCTTTAGCGCATCCTCTAAATAGCCATTATGTCTCATGATATCCAGTGGTGCATATGCCAAGCCATATTGATCTGCAAGTATGACCTCTTTTTTCTCGGGCACTCTGCCACAACTTGATAAGACTACAAGGGCTAAGACCAAGCTTAAAAGAATGGTCCAATTTTTCATATCAATCTTATGATGCGCTTTATACTTATTATTCTTATACTTATTTTGCCTCATATTACAATGATGTTCTCTTACACGATAATTCATAAGCACCTCAATGTTTGTTATTTTTTTATCAAATTATAACATACATGATTTGTCCTCATGTCTTTTAAATTCTAATATTACATTCGTATATTCGATGACAAATTGAAAAAACAATTGAACACCCTTTAGGAAGCATTTATTTAGAGACCCTTTATTATAAAACCTTGTTAAAACACAAGTAAGTGACATCGAGTCTGGAGTCTGTTGTAAAAGACAACAAATTGACTTTGAAATCAAAATGGTCGCTTATTAAACAAGACAAATCCTCTGAACGATCACTGTAAAACTGGTTTCTCAAATAATTGACCATATTGACGTTATTTTCATTTTTTATCATATTTTTTTCA
>NZ_JBVBZF010000157.1:0-7988 GCF_057447755.1 Fusibacter sp.
ACATGAAGGGACAGAAGCACCACAAACTTGTCCAACCTGCTTACATCCGCAAGCGCATTTCGAATTAAAAGAAACGAATTACTAAAATCATTTTAATGAATGCAAATAAGCCTTTGGTAAAAATATCAGAGGCTTTTTTAGTACATAAATAAGCGAATGATGAAAAAAAGTGGTAAAATAGAAAAAATAGGCAAGGAGGGTAGTTATGAATTATAAAACACGTGAAGAAGCATTTACACTATTGAAATCACAAGTGACCAGTGAAAGTTTAATAAAGCATTGCTTAGCTGTGGAAGCCAGTATGAGATGGTATTCGTCATATTTTAATGAACCTCTTGAGTTATGGGGACAATGTGGACTGTTACACGATATTGATTTTGAAAAATATCCTAACGAACACCCCCTCATGGCACTTGACCTCTTGAGAGACCATGGTTATGACGAAACCTTTGTAATTGCTGTGAAAGGACATGGTGATCACACCAATACACCTAGAGAAACAAAACTTGCAAAATCGCTTTATGCTGTAGATGAGCTTTCAAGCTTTGTCGTGGCAGTGGCACTTGTCAGACCTGAGAAGTTTGGCGGCCTTTCATCAAAATCGGTTAAGAAAAAACTCAAGGATAAAGCATTTGCTAGGGCTGTCAGCAGAGAAGATATCGCCAAAGGGGCTGAAGAACTTGGTTTAGATCTCACAGAACATATTGATAATGTGATCAAAGCACTTTCAGAAAGAGAATTGGAGCTCAATAAAGAAGGGCTTACATTACTTTAAGTGATATGACTATAAAAATAAACAGACACGTTTCAGAGGCTAAATCAGCACTGAAATATGTCTGTTTTCTTATTTGTAAGGTGCCATGCCCCTGTTGGCAAGTTCATCTGCCAAGTGATTGTACTCACTCACTTTAAGAAAGGCATCCATTGAATAGTTCAGACCATTGGTCTCGTTAAATTTCTTATACCATTTTTGAACATCTGCCTTGGCATTCAAATTGAGATGGCCCTTGATTTTGTAAAATTCCACTTTAGAAAAAGATTCAACAAGTGTGATTAGTGTCTCCCAAAGTTGTTTGTTTTCAACGGGTTCTTTTTTAGAATTACGCCAACCATTTAGCCGCCACTTCTGATACCAACCCTCTCTAAAGCAGTTTACAACATAAGCGCTATCTGAAAATATGTGAACCTCAAGGGCTGTTGATTTAAGGCTTTTCAGGGCTTCAATTGCAGCAGTCAGTTCCATAATGTTGTTGGTTGTTGCAGCTTCGCCGCCGAAAAGCTCTTTTTTTTGTGCATTGTAAACGAGAACGGCACCCCATCCACCTACATTGGTATCCTGACCGTTTCCCGAACAAGCACCATCACAAAATATTTCTACAATTTTCATATGAACATCCTTTCTATACATACAAGTAAAGTATACCATAGCACCATGGGATTGGAGAATATAAAAATAGTGCCAAAATTAAAAGATACAACATTTGCTTAACAATTGTTAGAAAATTTGCACAATTCAACAAAAATTTGATATGATGATATTAGACGCTTGAATACAGCCCTTCCTAGTGGGGAGGTTGCTTTACAAGCGTTCATTACGCTCATTCAAGGGGGACTAAAATGTTTAAAGATCATTTGGAAGTACAAGCGTTTTGCAAGGCAAATCAGATTCAACTTATTGATTTTAAAATGTTGGATTTAACTGGCAGATGGCACCATTTAACCATTCCAGTGGCACGCTTTACACAAGCAACCATAGAGGATGGTATTGGCTTTGATGGTTCAAGCTATGGCTTTTTAACGGTTGAAAAGTCAGATATGGTATTTAAACCGGATCTTGAACAGTACTTTATCGATCCATTTACAGAAGTTAAGACTTTGGTTTTCTTCACAAAGATTTATCACACTGGCGATTGCCAAGATAGGTTCGGAAGTGATCCAAGATTTGTCGCAGAAAAAGCAGAACAATTCTTAAGAGATGAAAACATTGCAACACACGCACTTTTAGGACCGGAATTTGAATTTTATACCTTTGACTCCTGTCATTACAGCTTGAAACCTGAAAACTATGGCTATAGAATTGATACAAAACAAGCCGTATGGCGTTCGGATTCGGAAGAAAACAATAATGGTTATATTGTGAAACATAAGGGTGGGTATCATGTGGATCTTCCTTTTGACATCAACTTTGACATGAGAAATGAAATGACGCTCAGCCTTGAGGCATTAGATGTTCCTGTTAAATATCAACATCCTGAAGTGGGTGGCCCTGGTCAGCAGGAAATTGAATTGGCATTTGGAAACACCATAAAAATGGGCGATCGGTCCATGATTGTAAAATACGTCGTAAAAAATATTGCAGTCAAGCACAACAGAACGGCAACCTTCATGCCAAAGCCTATATTAGGCGAAGCTGGCAGTGGTATGCATGTTCATCTTCAGTTCTTTGACAAAGATGTGAACCTCTTTTATGAAAAAGGGGGGTATTCTGACTTAAGCGATATTGGACTATACGCAATTGGCGGCATATTAAAGCACTCAGCATCACTTATGGCATTTACAAATCCAAGTACAAACTCATATAAACGCCTTGTTCCTGGATATGAAGCACCTGTCAGCATATGCTTTGGCACTGCCAACAGAAGTTCGGTTATTCGAATCCCGGGTTATGCAATACAACCTGATAAAAAGCGATTTGAATTTAGACCTGCAGATGCCACAGCAAACCCATACTTGGCATATTCAGCACTTGTTTTAGCGGCAATTGACGGCATAAAAAATAAGATTGATCCAATGAAAGAAGGCTTTGGCCCACTGGATATTAACGTCTTCCAGCTATCAGATGAAGATCG
Source organism: Fusibacter sp. (assembly GCF_057447755.1). Classification (NCBI taxonomy): domain Bacteria; kingdom Bacillati; phylum Bacillota; class Clostridia; order Eubacteriales; family Fusibacteraceae; genus Fusibacter; species Fusibacter sp. Next base: position 2,850 of record NZ_JBVBZF010000157.1, read on the forward strand.
CAAGCGCATAAAAGCGCTGCCTAAAAACCTTTTTGAAGTCATTGAAGCTATAGAAGTGGATCACGATTATCTCATGGCTGGCAACGTCTTTACCAAAGGCCTAATAGACGATCAAATTGCTTATCTTAAAAAAGAAGCACTTGAAGAAAGTGTTGTACCATCACCAAGAGAATATAAAATGTATTATGATTTATAAGTGTGAATCACCAAGCTTGTCTTAAGAAGGACATTCTTGGTGATTTTTTATGGTAAATGGGACAAGGCCTGTGATGCAATATAATCTGAACCCAAAGTTAGGAAGAGAAATCTCTGATTAAAAAATGCTTGTTAAATATCAACAAAACATGCCCCGGTTTATTGCATCTTACATTGAATGATGCCATAATACAGAGTAAAACATTTCGTTATATCGTAGGAAGGGGTATGTCATGAACATCCGAAAATTCTTAAGGCGCTTTTTTGGTAAGCTGCCAAAGCGCAAGCAAAAGCTAAATTTCGACCAGAAACTTAAATCAGACCAGAAACTTAAATTAAACCAAAAATTTATATTAAACCCAAAGCTAAAACTTAACCTAAATATAAGCATTAAACTCAAGCTTGTTGCGTCTTTTTTATTGCTTGTGGCCTTAATTGGTTTTTCAGTGAGCTACACCATCACTCAAATGATGGCCATAAATGAAAAAATGGGATTTTATGAAAAAATTAGAGACATTGAGCAGACATTGAATCAGACCATCATCATTCAACATCGTTTTGATCAAGAGGCCAGTGCAAGTCTGGCGCAGGAAATTATTGCAAATTTAGACCTGCTTAAATTAGAGACAGAGACTTTAAAAGGTCAAAATATTGACTCGAAAACATCTGCAGATTTGAGTAATATTCTCACTGGTATCACAAAGTATTCTGGAGAGTTCAAAGACTATGCCCAGCTTATGACAAGTCGTAAGGCTTTGATAGAGGAAATAAAATTGGCAAGTGACCTCTTGGGTCTTCAAACAGAAAAAGCAGTTTCTGGACTAATGAAGGTTGAGTCCAGTGATGAAACGAAAATTGAGTTGGCAAATATTCAGACAAACATAGAGCGTATCAGACATTTGGAAAGTGAGTATTTGCTGACCAATGACAAAAAGCAACTGAATACCCTACCCGAGGTTATCATGGCTATTAAAGACAGTGTAGGGGGATTGACCATGCAATCCACCCTGCCAGCAGATTTAAAACCAATGGATGAGGTCCTGGATCAATATGAAGCTTCTGTTAAGTCACTGTTGTCTGTTAGTAGTAATTTGGGGCTAAAACGCGATGCGCTTCATAATGCTACAGACTTTATCAATAAGAGTGCTCAGGACGCATCCAGCAAACAAACTCGTGCAATTGAAACCCTTAAAAACACGTCTATAAAAAATTCAGTTGTCGTGCTCATATTGTCAATTGTATTGGGCGCATTGATTGCCTTGATAGACCTCAAAGCTGTAATCTCGCCACTTAATATTGTAAAAAGAGATCTCAAAGAGGCAACTGAGCATCGCGACTTGAAAAAGCAGATAAATTTGAGGACTAAAGATGAATTTTATGATCTTGCAGATGCCTTTAACCTCTACAACCAGATTTTACATGAGGTGCTTTTGGATGTGGATGAAAATGCGATATCCTTGGACCAGTTGGCAAAGTCAGTTGAAAGTCGTGTCAAGGACTTAAACCATCACATTGAGTCGATTTCGGCAAGTGTCCAAGAACTCACTGCAAGTATGGAAGAGACAAATGCTGCTGCAGATACCATTACTGCAACTACTGAAAATATTGACCTTAATATAAATGAAGTGGTTATGCAATCTCAAGAAGGCCTTAATTTTGCTAGTGAAATTAAGGCGAGAAGCCATAATATAAAAACCCAATCTATTGAAGCCAAGGAAAAGGCAAACACGCTTTATACTTCTGCCAAAGCAACCTTATCAGATGCTATTCAAAAGGCAAAGGACGTACAGAAGGTCACGACTCTTACTGACGCCATTATGGGGATAGCGGGTCAAACCAATCTGTTAGCCCTAAATGCCGCGATTGAAGCTGCACGTGCTGGTGATGCCGGAAGGGGATTTGCAGTGGTTGCAGAAGAAATTCGAAAATTGGCAACAACAAGTCAACAATCAGCCAACGAGATACAGAATGTGATTGGCATTGTGGTGAATTCTGTGGATGCCTTAAGTGAAAGCGCAAATGAGTTGACTACATTTATAGAAGAAAATGTCATGAGCGATTATGAGCTCCTCCTTGGATTAGGGCATCAATACAACAACGATGCGCTTACACTAGACCGTCTTTTCACAAATTTTGATCAAACCATGAAAGTCATGAAAACTTCAGTTGAGGATGTCAATCAATCCATAGCCAGCATTGCTGCGAATATTGGTGAAAGTACAGAAGGAATCAATGAAGTGGCAAATAATGTTACGGATATTGTCAGTGTCTCTGATTTTGTATACAAAGAGGTGGGGATTGTGAAAAAAACATCTGAGATTTTAAAGGAGCATGTGGAAAAATTTGATATTTAACCTTGAAATATCGTATCTATATGGGTTCAGTTATGTTAGAATATAAAGGAATATACAACTGAAATTTTCATATTAATCGAGGATGAGTATAATATGTCACAAAAAACGATTTTAGATAATTTTTATAAATTAATGACGTGTAGAAGTGATTCGGGTTCTTTGTATGAAAAAGAATTTGAGACACTTTTACTTGATTTAATTGATGATATTGACTATTTTAAAAACAATAATGACCGATATGGCAGAACTTCTATTCAGGGAGACCCTTATGGACGTAGCTGTATATGGGCGCTGGCTGACAATGGGGCAGAAGAGACTGTAATCCTGTTTGGCCACCATGATATAGTAGGTATTGAGCAGTATGGAGACTTCAAAGCATTTGCATTTGATTCCGACTATCTCAATGCTAAGTTCAGTGGGGTGGAAGACAAGAATGAGGAATGGATTTATGGTAGAGGCAGCTGTGATATGAAGGCTGGCATTGCCATTAATTTAGAACTTTTAAAAAGAGCGACACTAAATCCTCAGTATCCAAATCTGCTCTTTATCACAGTACCTGATGAAGAAAATTTATCTGCGGGCATGAGGCATTGTATCACCTTTTTAGAAGCGCTTCGTACAACTTACAATTTGAAGTTCCACAGCGCTTACTTGACAGAACCACATGAACGCCTTGATAAAAATGAGTTTGTAACCTATTCGGGATCTGCAGGTAAAATGATGCCGATTATTGTAGCAAAGGGCATTCCTGTTCACACTGGTGAGGTTTTTTCAGGTTTAAACCCAATTGGTATTCTTACAGAAATCATAAAAGCGGTTGAGCTCAATACCGAAATGGCAGATGTGGTTTATAAGAAAATGACACCGCCACCGACCTTTTTATGTCTTAAGGACTTGAAAGACCAGTATGATGTGACAACACCTGAGTTCGCATGTGCCTTTTTTAACTGGATGTTCTTAAAGGATCATTTGGATAACAAGCTTGCTCAGCTTAAAGAGCTTTGTGTTTGGTCCCTAGAAGATGCCATCAATCAATTTAACTATTCTCAAAATGAGTTTTTAAGAAAACAGGGCTTGCCTTCTTATGAAACTGTAAAAGAGTTTAATACAGAAGTGCTTTTATATGACGAACTTTTAAATCGAATTAGTGAAAAAACAAATGCTGACGTTTTTGTTAGTGATTTTCTAACCGCTAATGTCGGTATGAATGACCAAGTGATTACAGCCATGCTCATCAAGGCCATGATTGAATACTTGGAGTTTGATCACCCAGTAGTGGTAATCGGTCTTCTTGCACCATTTTACCCAGCGGTGGATTCTACAGATTTTCACATTAGACACCTCAATGACAAGATTAAAGAGGCTTGTCATCAAAATGGCTTGACTTATAGAAATGAACCATTTTTTATGAAAATTTGTGACATGAGTTACTTGAAGGGCATGAGAACCAGTGCCAGTGTCATAGAACAAAACCTGCCTTTGATGAATAGGCGATATGATATCAATTTTGAGAGTTTAAATAAGCTAGATATCCCGTGTTCCATCATTGGACCTTGGGGGAAAGATTTACATCAGAAGACAGAACGGGTATATAAAAGAGATTTGGAAGTAACGGTACCGGAGATTTTGGAGACCTTGTTAATCCATATTAATACAGAAAAAAAATAAGACCAAAAAGGGTCTTATTTTTTTATATAGATCATTAGCCTTGTTCCTGCTTAAAGCAAGAATTATCAACTTGCAAAAGCGGTTAGATGCGTCAAAATAAGGTTTTGGTCTTAATTGATATATAAGTCACACTTTTCAGAACAATGAGGTTATCCACACTGTAAACTGCTAAAATTAACAGGATTTCAACAGGAAAAGTACAAAATTGTGGATAAGTCTGTGGATACTGTTGACAAACATTTGTTTGCTTCACATAATATTGATTTATTGGAGTGACTTCTCGATGAGATTTTCAAAACCATCAATGTCCTTTTTTATGACATCAAGAGAATTTTTCCAAAAGGTCTTTGATCTTGGATCGATATTTGCAAGCCTGCAGACAGACTCAATGGACATTTTACCAGTGGCCTGGAGTAGAAGATCGTATTCAGATAAAAATGTTTGACCACGCTCCAAGTATTGGGCATAAAGCCCCGTTGCAAACAAAAGGCCAAAAGCGTAAGGAAAATTGTAAAAATTTCTAGAAGCGTAATAGTAGTGGGGCTTATTGAGCCACATATAGGGATGCAAGTGTTCTGGGTCCAAACTATCACCATATGCCTTTAACTGTGACTCGCACATCAATTTCTTGAGTTCCTCAACAGAGAGTGGATGGTCCTTGCGACGTTCAAAAACCTGTGTTTCAAAATAATATCGCGATAGAATATCCATAATAACCTGCATTGCACCTTGTAGCCTGTTTTCAAGGATTGTGAGTTTTAGGGCTTCATCAGCTGACTTTAATGCAGCATTTCGCACAATTGTCTCACAAAAAATCGAGGCGGTTTCAGCCAATGGCATAGGATAATTTGTGTTGAGAATGGACTCTGATTTTAAGCGATCACCATGATAGGCGTGTCCTAGCTCATGTGCAATTGTGAGC
>NZ_JBVBZF010000158.1:0-7931 GCF_057447755.1 Fusibacter sp.
GCTGGAATATTAGCAACATAAAGGAAGAAATTATGCCTACAATTTTAATCATGTTTTTAAAACAAATTGCAATCAAATTTGTTCTGGAATTCGTCTGGGAACAGTTAGTTGAATTCTTACGAGAAAAAGCGGAAGAGTCAGAAAATAAACTCGATGACCAATTAGTTGATTGGATCGACGACCAGCAATTTGAATTTGAACAATTTCTTAAATCTGTTAGCAAATAAGGAGAATCATGACAGAATTTCCTAGATTTTTTTCGCAAAAAGAAATGGCGTGCAGATGCTGTGGAACCTATAACAGAGAGGTTATAGGGACTGCGCATGAATTGCAGATTGTGAGGATTAAGCTGGGTCAAAAGATGCCTATTAATAGTGCATACCGATGCCCAGCACACAATAAAAAAGTCGGCGGCAAACCTAATTCTTTTCATCTTCGTGGATTGGCCGTTGACATTGATACTCGGCACTTATCTAGTTATGACGTTTACAAAATGCAGAAAGAACTGGAAAAAGTGGGTTTTCGGGGCTTTATTTTGTACGACGGTTTTTTACACGCTGATAGACGTACTAAGGGGCTTCTGAAACGAGGTTAAAAAAGTGGGCGGGAGATAAACACTCCCGCCCAAAAGACTGGGTCAAGAGGGGATCTTAAAATCAGTGTCCAGGGAAGGAACTGACATTTTAGGTATTTCTACGTCTTGTTGCCACACAGAGTGTTTTTTACACTCTTCAAATGAATAATTTTCTTTGTAAAATTCTGCCGTATCTACTTCAAACTCCACCCTCCTAAGCAATTCGCCATCTTCACTATATTGACACAAAAACACTGTTTTAGGTTCTATATTTTCAACCTTAGTAACTTCATTGAATTGTGTGTCGTCGGCACACCCAACCATCATTCCCATTAAAAGTATCGTTGTTATAATCTTTTTCATTATGATGCCTCCCTTGTTACACACATCTTATCGCCAATCCTCCTAAATTCTTAAATTACAATTTCGTAATAATTTACTTTTTATAAATTTCTAAAGTTTGACTAATAGCCTACCGATTAGTGTTTTGTTATAAAAATTATCAGAGGTATGCTATGGACGCACGTTCCCTACAAAAACTAGAAAAACGTTTAAAATTATTGGACATTCCACCTTTTAAATTTTTTCTTATGTCGCGAAATCGCCAAAAAGAGCTACTTAGAATGGTGCCAAAAACTTCAATATTTAAGTATTGTACGAGACATAAGCGTTTTATAACCCACGATCACCAATATATGGGGCCACGCCCAAAAAGGCAGTCTGACCCCATCCAAGCCCTAGGTAACTCCACTTTTTCCATTAACATGCAGGCTAAAAAGATAGCATCGGCACAAATGAAACGCCTGCGTAAAGCAGAACGTAATAAAGTAAATTTAGGTTTACAAACAATTGGTAAATTGTATGGAGGGAATCGCATTGTATAAACATGTAATGATAGATATTGAAACCGCTGGTGTACCTGACCCTAATGATTATCGTAAGATAGTTTTGTCGATCGGGGCGGTGGCCTTCGATCACACAGGAATCATTGAAGATAGTAAGCTTCATATGCGGCTTAATATCTCTGAACAGCTATTAAAAGGGCGTACAGTTGATTCGGAAACCATTCAATGGTGGCAAGATCAGTCAAAGGAAGCACAAGAAGCCGCGTGGAACCTCGGCAATGATGGAGACATTACGTATTTTTGTACTCATGCCCTGGAATTATTAAACGCAATGATCGATAAAAACACCAAAGTATGGGCTAAAGGCACTATTTTTGATATCTGCATTTTACAAAGTCTTTTCGGGGATTTTAATGCGGTTATTCCTTGGCAATATAGAAATATATTCTGTATGCGTGCCTTAAAAGAACTTGTAGATCCAAATACCTTTAAGGTAGAAAACCGCGGTAAACACAACGCTCTTGATGACGCTATTTGCCAAGCACAAGAAATCATCAATGCTAAACGAGTCACTGGGTTCTGGCGCAAACCTAAGATATTATCATCAGTTAATGAGCATGAACAGCGCTTTTATGCTGCCTTAGATCGACTTAATGAGCCTGGTCTTGTGGCCAAATTTAAGCAAAATTTTAAGGAGTTAACTCAAGATCCTGACTTTGATTGGAAAGCACCTCCCTACTTGGCGTTATCATACGCCTTTTATTGGCCCGCCTCTCGGGAGGGTGCCGGGTTTTGGCGCGATATCTATGCCAAATTGTCATATGAGTTAAAAGGAAAATCCGATGATTAAGTTTGTCAAAAACTGGCTAGAGTGTCGCCGGTTATATCAAACCCACGAGGTACAAGAATTCATACAGTGCCTCTATGATATTGATTATTGGGCGTGGCATGCGTTAAAAAAGTATCGAGCGACTTCTTACTTGCACATGCTTCAACATATTCAATATTGGATTCAAATTGGCATAGCATATCCAGATATTTTTAGTACTTTAGTAACAGAATGGGAGTTAAAATACAACCCGTATATTAACCATACTTATTTAGAATTACAAGCTTTATTTGAAGGAAATTAACTATGACTTATCCAAAAACAAATTTGATTTTAGACGCGCAATCGATCACTACCACTGTTCAATTGTTGACAAGTGCACCCAACCTTGTAAACATGGTCAATTACAAGAATTTTTCTATTACGTTCAAAATGTCAAATGTTTCTGCATTTGTGGGTAGTGTACAACCCCTGGTATCTAATAATGGAGGTGCCGACTGGACGTTGTTTGGTTCACAAGTTGCCCTGCCAACGGTAAATGACGGCCTATTAACTATTGAGGGAGAGATACTTGGCACTTTCTTGGGGTTGCAGATCACACAAACCGCGGGATCGGCCGATATTACAGCATGGATCACCCAGAAATAAAGGTAGGAAACTATGAAACCGCTAAAACACGCCACACATTCTGCCAGGAAATACGGTGGCGTTCCAGAAGATTACCAACAGATTCATGACTTTATGGATCATACAAAACAAAATATCCCTGATATGCGTCATCGAATGATTTTGCATAATAGTTGGGGCTGCTATTTGGCTGAGAAAGTGTTTGGTACTTACATTATTAATAGTGATGGTCGCAAGGTATCAGTTCGAGATATTGCTGAACAACACGTACTTGAGGATTTGGGACATATTCCAACTCTAGAAAAGTGTTTTAAGTCGATGAAATTAGAAAAATGGATGGGCGGCAAACTTCCCATCTCAAAACGAACCTTTAAACTAATTGATTGAGGAATCTATGAATCTACAAGAATTGAACACAGAAATTAAAACAAAGATGGAAGAAGCGGACAAACTAGTAAGAACTGCAGGTAAAGAAGCATTTGGACAGGCATTTAAAGAATTTTTTGAAGCAAACCCATTAGTAAAAGCTGTTAAGTGGACGCAGTACACCCCGTATTTTAATGACGGAGACCCCTGTGAGTTTTGGTGTAATGTAAGTGAGGCAACGGTATTACTTTCGGCTGACCCTGGATTACCGCAGGAAGCTTACTATATTGAAGATGATGAAGATGAAGATGGAGTTTGGGTTACAATCAAGTACGACACTACAGTTATACAAGCTAAATCAATAAACGATTTCATTGCCGCTCTTAGTGATGTAGAGGACAAAATTTTTGAGGCTGTATTTGGTGATCACGTCCAAATTACTGCTACACCGGACGGTAAATTCGAAGTTGATGCATATAATCATGACTAATTCAGGAAGGTTTGTAGCTAAGAAAATTGAACTTCAGTACCAGTGGCGCAATTGGTACGCCCATTTGTACTATCCATGTGGAGGTGGCCAGCCAGCCATTGATGACGATGAATTTGATCGAAGATTCCGTCACTTTGAACCAAATACAGGCTGCAATTGCGTTGAAAACGGGCCACCACTACTCCCTGATCGCGCCTTAGAGCCAAGTGATGTTGAACTTTATGGTCTAGAAATCTACGATGTATTAACTGAATTTAGGAGAGCACAAGATGCGGCCAAGTGATGATAAAGATGACATAGCTTTTGTCAAAACAGTTACTAAAGACGAGTTGAAAGAAAAGGCTGATACCAAAAGAGCCGCCGACGAGGCCACGATTGATCCGCGAATCGACTGGACTTTTATTGAGTCAGAAATGGTTGCGGCTGCGAATACTGGCATGTACTATGTGGATATAATGATGTCCAGGATTATTACAGGTACAGTCGATCCGTTAGCAGTTGATAGAGTGCTACGATCTAAACTAACTCCACTAGGAATACTAGTCGGTTTGGATAGTGGTCCACCGGTTCAAGTCAAATTTATCTGGGGCTAGCGGTACATTTTAGGACAAAACACGGACACATTGTACCACTGGTCAATGGGTTACAATCGAAAATGTCCGTGTTTTGTCCTTATTTTTTGAAAATAAATGGTTAAGTGCATGTTTTTACTGTGTCCGCCTTTATAAATTAATACGGAGTATTATAATGAATGCTTCCCAACGCATAAAATCTAATCTCTCAAAAAGACTATACCGCGACAAGTTTAAAAATGCTGGAAAGCTGGCAGGATTTCTTTTGAAAACTTTTGCTAGTCAACCCAAGGCCCACATTTACTCAAATGCATTACAAGCGGCGGGGTGCATTCAAGCCGGGCAAGCCCGAGAGGTTCTGAGCCTACTAGTAATTTTAGGTTATTTAAGAAAAACACAACTCAATGTTAAAAATCGTCAGTTCGCTCCGGGTAGCCGACTCCAGCATTATCTCGATCAACAAAATGCAGCGCTACGGTCCATAAAGCAGTTGAGGGATACCGTGGCATGCTTCGAAACCAACATGACTCAGATTGTCAAAATGGGGGTTTAAAATGCAATTTATTGAAAAATGGTACGAGCGCCGGTTGGAAAAACAAATGCGAAAACGGTTTGAATCTGTAAGTGTTAGTTTTGATTGGTTTAAACAAAGCTTTGCCATTTATGGCATAGGATCTTGGAAATTTCTCCTAAGGTGGCAAAAGTGTTATACCGTAGAGGAGATTATTAGATATCGCATTTCAAACCAATATCCTGGAGCATATTGGCGTGATGTTTTGAAACGCTTACAACAAGAGGCTAAAAGACATGGAAAAAGATAACTTACCTCTATATTTTACGTTATTACTAGTAGTGCACATTTGTGTAGGCAATATCCTGTTGCATTACCATATCAACACCATCGAAGACAAAATTGTCGAACATTGCTCATTTAACGGAGGAAAAACAAATGACAAAGATAAAGATAAATAAAGATTGGAAGATAGGACCTATCCCCGAACGTGAGAAATGGCTCAATACTAAATGGGACGTTCGTAACTGGACAAAAGAACAAAAGAGAGCCTTTCAAGAGGAGTGCTTTAAGCTAGGATACGGGTATGAGGGGAATAAAGTCAAATATCTTAACGCTACTGCCTATAATATTTTTGGCGATGGAGTAATAGGTTTCTGGCTAAACAACCCAATGTGTAATTTTAAAGAACCGCAATTCGGCATTGAGAAAAAATGGGAGGACATGTTCCCTACCAATTCTACTACTGAAGTTGAAAATCTCAATCAAGACACATCTGATCATGAATGTTGGATGCACTACAACCACACAATGGATTGTTGCCTTAAATGCCACCCTGAGAAAGACCTGCGCCAACAGCAAATATGGGGCATTTTAGACACGGCTCGACGAGAGCGTGAATATATTGAAGAAGTGAAGAGAGGTAAGTGAGGTCAATAAGAGAAAAATTTTGAAGGAAAATTACTATGACTAAAAAACTAACACACGATGAAGCTAGGGAAATATTACTAAATGGTGGCAAGGTAGACGGGTATTTCTCAAATAATAAGCCAGCACCCCATAACCCATTAAGGTTTGATGACATTCGTTTAACATTACTAGACTGCAAAGGTGATGCAAGATTTTTCAATTATTTTGCTTATTTCATAGAGCACAAAGAGACAGAGGAATTTGAGTGTTGGATTAATGTATATCATGACGCCGCATGCGGGCATACAACGAGGGAAAAAGCTGATAAATATGCCTTCGATGACCGAATAGCCTGCATTAAGATAACAGGAAAAGAAGGTGACGGGTTATGAAAAAACTAACAACAGATGATGCCGCTAAAGCTATGATAACTGGTTGTATTGGAATAGATAGTAAAGGACACGAATGGAAATGGGAATCTGGTGGATTTCGGTGGAGACGTGGTGAAAATTTTTCTTGGTCTAATTCATGCCACCCTTTATCAGAAACCGAATGGACTATCAAAAAAGAACCAGTCAAATATTCAAAATATGTCTGGCTAGAAAGAGAGCCGAAAAATAAGTGTTCCCAAAAATTTATATTAACTCATCTTTTCGGTGCTCAAGAGACAGAATGGAGTTCGACTAAAACTAGTGTATGCAACAAACGTTATAAAATAACAATTGAGGAAGATCCCTAGAATGACTAAAAAACTAACACTTGAAGAGTGGCGCATTGGATTCACGCAAAGGAATTAAAATCATGACTAAAATAGACAGATCATGGCGCATTGGATGCGAGACTGGGGAGCAGGCGAATGAAGTCTGGCGGGTGCTTAAGGACGCTGGTGAGCCTATGTTCAGGAATAAGGGATGTTATAGTGGTCCAGGCTTCCAAGTTTTTAGCGTTATATATGAAGGCCGTTGGGGTGTTTTGGATATAAATGATGATTCTGCGAATATAACCTTTAAGGAGTTTATGAAACTTATGAAAGACGAAGATAAAAAAGAAGAAGTTCAATACGTAGACAATTTACTCGACTACTTGGATAAGCCTGAGTTGATTCAACATATTGATGGCACTCACGTTAGGGCATTACATCATTTTCCTGATAATCAGGATTATAGCCAGGTAGTTGTAGTGTTTGAAAATGGTGTTACGAGTTCATACCACAGTAATGGAAACCACTTTAGCCAAGCTCCGACATCCAGCTTTATTCTCAAACCAAAAGAGAAGAAGATTGTAAAAGGTTGGAGAAGAAATCTTATCTTTAAAAATGGCGAGATATGCGATAAAGCAAATACTCAACCAACTAAGGAAGAGTTTATGGACATATGGAAAAATGCCGCTAATATAGAAGGCTTCGGACCTTGGAAAGAAGTGGTTACAGAGGTGAACGATGACTAAACCAAAAACAGTGTGTCAGCAAATAGTTGAAAGTTTGCGAGATCATCCCGAGGAGTGGTCACGCAATGACTGTACTATTGATAATCCAACACTTGGCGTAAGTATATGGACGGCTAACATGGCGGTGTTCGATACCCGGCTCTACAGATGCGACGGTGAGTTGTATGGCTTGAAAGAGAAGTTCCTAGTATGGAGAGCTATTAGAACACGTAACAGATACTTTCAATATAAGGTTAAAAATTCATGATGACTAAAGAACAGTATTTATTAACAAAACTCGCAGAAGAGGCTAGCGAAGTGGCACAAATGGCCATGAAATGTGCCCAGTTTGGTATGGCTGAGCGGTATCAAGCCGGCGGCCCCTCTAATTATGAGCGGCTAATCCATGAAATCAATGATTTTAGGGTGATAGTAGGAATACTAAGGGGTAAAGGGAGTGTTTCATTAATTGATTTAGAAAGCTATCCTTATGATTTAAAGGCCAAAGAAGCTAAGATTTTAAAATATTGGAAGCATAGCCAAGACTTGGGGCAAACTGAAACGGAGTAGTCTTAATGACTAAGTATTATAGCACTACTCAAAAAGCACTATTAATCAATTTGCGTAATCGCATTGGGCGAACTTTAATGAGTTTCGGGGTCTACCGGCTGAGCGTGGCCTATGCTGAAACCAGGACCCTGCTATCTGCGGCCATAAACTTGGACTCTAGGCTCGGATTTCTTTCTTTTGAACAGAGGACTAGGGTAATATTTATGTACCGTA
>NZ_JBVBZF010000159.1:0-7931 GCF_057447755.1 Fusibacter sp.
ACACTGGACACAATAAAGAGCTTCATCATCACCAAAGTAAGTATAAAGATCGTAATTGTCATTATTAGGCCTTTCATGCCCTCTTCATCGCTGTTTTTTTCGCCTGAATCTATGTATTTTTTTTTCTTGGTGGGGTTAAATAATTCTTCAATGAAAACGACACAGGTTAAAATTAGGGCAATTGGAAAGGCTTGTGCAAAAAAAAGATATCCACCTTGCGTATTGAAAAATGTCATAACAAAAAGCGAAACGGTAATGAATACCATTAAAAAATATTTTGTAATCGTCATATGGCTCTCCTTTAAAGTGATTAGAATCATTAAACACATCAAAATTGTTGTTCTACAAACAATATTATAGCAAAAGTAAAAAAAGAAAGTGTGTTTATGTTTCAGACAATAAAAAATTTTTTTCAAATTAATGTCTTAAAAATAATACAATTTCTTAAAATCCTGTTTCATTATTTGGGGTTTCACGATAAAATAGAGTCAAGAGATATAGAGGAAGCAAATCGTGGAGGGTATATTATGAATTATCAAGTGATTGATCAGGCTCATCAAAGAACTTCGACTTGGTCAGGAGGAGAAACAACCGAAATATTTATTTACCCTGAAAATGCAAATTATGCAGAAAGACAATTTTCATGGCGAGTAAGCAGTGCAAGTGTTGAAAAAGAAGAATCTGATTTTACACCACTCTATGGTGTAAAACGATGGATTATGCCTTTTGATGCACCTCTACTTTTAAAACATAGAAATCAACAAAAATTATTATATGAAATTTTACTTAAACCTTTCGAAGCGCATTGTTTTAAAGGTGATTGGGATACGAGGAGTATTGGTGTTACACGTGATTTTAACCTTATGCTCAAGGAAGGTAGTTATGGTATCTTAAAGCATTTCAAACTAGCAAAGGACACCCCAGTTGATATTGAAACCATTTTTCCTGAAATTTTTGACAATCGACTCGTTTTAATCGATAAGTATTTTACGCTGGGTATTTATAATTTGGAAGGTACTTTTAACGCACATTTAGAAGAAGAACTTGTTCCAGTAAATCACAAGGAATTAATTTTGGTCAACAATGATTCCAAAATGATTAAGGCGTTTAAATCCCTAAAAGTCAATCAAAACACTGTAGATTATTTAGATCTGATAATATTTTTTGTAGCATACGACGCAGAATAAATGGGGGAATGATGCAATCCAAATCTAAAAGTTTGCACTACTACATTAGATTAATCATGTGGACCACAGCAATTGTACCCGTCTTAATCTATAGTATATATTTGGCAAGACTTGAAGTTAAGCATTACCAAAATGAAGTTAAATTATACTCGCAACAGACCGTAAACAGCCTTGAGCTTTTTCTTTCAAACTTTGATGATGAAATCCGTAATTCCCTGAACATGTTTACAGGAAACTATGCACTTCAAATGGTAAAGGAAAATCCCAATTATGGTCCTGTGGTCAATTCCAGCATTGCACAATTTAATCAAGGCAGGGTGTATAAAGATATTGCGTTTGGATTATCAGATGGTAGGATGTTTACTGAAAACATCAATATACTACCAAAGGATTATGACCCTAGAATGCGACCGTGGTATAAAATAGCTGTCGAGCATCCAGGCGAAATAAAAGTAACGGACTTGTATCAGGATGCCCTCGATCCTTTAAAATGGACCATAACATATTCTAAGGCAGTCTACAGTGACATTTCTAATCAATTAATAGGCGTTGCAGGTGCTGATGTCACACTGACTAAACTCGGTTTATTGTTTGAACAAAACCATATCAATGAAGCCTTTAGGCTACTAATATTAGACAACAATCATCGCATTATTGCATCGAGCGACATGAATGGCGTTTTAAGAATGAGTGATGGTAGCATGTTGCCTGAAAATTACAGAAACCAAAAATTAATCAGATATGAAGAGGACCAGTACTTTCTAGAAACCCAAAATATCGGATTTATGAATTGGGAAGTGGTCTTGCTTTCAAAAAGATCTGATGTTTATCTAAGTGTTTTGAAAACACTTTTGCCAGTTTTTTTACTCGCATCTGTGTTTATTCTGTTGGTGAGTATGGTGTCTGAGAGCTTGGAACCCAAGATACTCAAAGCACTTGATCAGATTGTTGATTCTTTAAAGCGGATGGGGACTGGTGATTATTTAACAGAGGATGTGGTCTTGTCAACAGCACCCTTGGAGTTCGTAATCATACAAAAAGAAGTCGGTTCTATGAAAAAGCTTATTGGTGATCAAACCAATAAATTGATGCTTCAAAAGAATGAAATCAATGAACAGTACCAAGAAATCAATGCACTATATGAAGAAACTGCTGCAATGAACGAGTCTTTAAATGACCTTCTTGAACAGATCGAACACAATTACGGTCTTACAGTTGAAGCACTCTCAAATGCAATTGAGGCCAATGACTTTTATACAAAGGGTCATTGTGAACGCGTGAGGCTATACTCCCTAAAAATGGGAGAAGCTATTGGCCTTGGCCCCAATCAATTAAAGGATCTCGAATATGCTTCAATCTTACATGATATTGGCAAGGTGGGGATTCCATCTAGTATTCTAAATAAACAGTCTCCTTTAAGCAGTGAAGAATATGATCAGATTAAAATGCATCCAGAGCTTGGCGCAAAAATCATCAGTAATGTACCCTATTTAAGTCGTTCTGCTGAGATTATCAAACATCATCATGAATGGTACAATGGTACCGGTTATCCCGACGGACTCAAGGGCAATGAAACAAATATTATGTCTCAAATCATCGGTGTTGCAGATGCCTATGATGCCATGACATCTATTAGGTCCTATAGAAAGGTTCCGTTGACACATGAGATGGCAGTAGAACAATTAATTTTAGGCAAGGAAACACAATTTAATCCTGAACTGGTTACTTTGATGATCACACTCTTTAATTTAAATTCATTTTTAAAAAACCCCAATTGACTCAGCTTAATGTTGAAAACTGAGTTCATTTGGGGTTTGTTTATTTTGTGAGGATTAAAAATCTTCTGTTTCGAGAGGTTTTGTTTTTTTAGCTGGAAGCATAATCGTGAAAGTGGTCCCCATATTGAGTTCACTGTCTACGTGAATAGCACCGCCATGCTGTTCAATAATGATTTTAGCAATCGAGAGTCCTAAGCCGGTACCGCCATGTTGGTTGTCTTTGAGCTTGGTTCTAGACTTGTCAGCACGGTAGAACCTGTCGAAGATATGTGGTAGGTCCTCTTTCGAAATACCAATACCATTATCTGAAAGTTCAATGACATATTGACTCTGCGTTGCACGCAGGGAGATCTTAATTTCACCCTCTTCAGGTGTATATTTAATACTGTTGTCTACAAAGATTCGCAATGCCTGTTTTAGCTTATCTATAGACCCGTATATAAAGAGATTTTTATCAATCGCTTCAACGATATTATGCTGCTTGTCGATTAAATTAGTCTCCTTAGCGATTTCACATATCAAATCAGATAGATTAAATTCTGCCAGATCCATTTTTAAGGTTCCCTTATCGTTTCGGGCGATAAAGAGTAAACTCTCAACGAGACTATGCATATTCTCCGTTTCACCTAGAATGGCTTGTATGCTTTCTTCAAGTATAGCAGGATCATCTTTTCCCCATCTGTTGAGCATACCGGCATAGCCTTTGATAACGGCAATCGGGGTACGAAGTTCATGAGAAGCATCGGATACAAATTGTTTTTCGCGCTCATAGCTTTTTTGGATGTCATCCAACATTTGATTAAAGGTTAAAGCCAAGTCCTTTAGCTCATCTTTAGTACCACTCACGTTTAAACGGGTACTAAGGTTATTTGCGGACATATCTTTTACTTGATCCGTCATGACCTTAATCGGTTTTAAGTGTTTTCCTGCCAATTTTGACGACGAGAGAATTGATGTTATCATCAGAACAAAGCAGAGTATAATACCGATTGGCAATGTTGCTTCTATGGTGCCCCTTGACTTGTCCATATTCTTACCAAGCACGAAATAGCTTGTATTTCCTGATGCGTCCAAATACTTTCCAGTTTGATAAAGGGTTGGAAAGTTGGGGAAGGATTTAAAATCATATGAAAAATAGGCCATGGCATCGTCATAGTTGACCACAGAATCTGTATTTTTATAAAGTAGGGTCTTGTTTTCGTCATAAAAGTAGAAATAGAGGTCCTCACTTGCGATATAGTGCAAGATCACTTTATCATCATATGGATATCCCTCTTGTAGAAGACTTTGAATGTAGACGTCGTTTTTTGAGAGAGAGCCTTGTGTTTGATAATATAAAAAGTAGGAAAAACTCAGATATGAGGATACAAATAAAAAGGCAATTAAAAATATCACTCTAAAAGTATAGCCTAGGGTCAGCTTAAATGTAATATTGAAGCGCAACAATGAGATGAATCGGTCATAGGATTTTGCCATATAAGAGGGCTCAATGATTTCATCTTCTAGGATAGGCTTCGATTTAACAAGGGGCTTCTTGGCAATAATTTTTGTTTCTATGTCTGTCTTGTTCAATTCAGTTGACTTGGCCACATCATTTTTTTTCCGTTCTAGTTTCTTCTGTTTTTTAAGAGAACGTCTGATTTTTTCTCTTTCTAGGTGTTCAAGACGTTGCTTTATAATCTCTTCATCTGGGATTTTGCGATCCTTATCTTTTTTCTTCTTATTTTTTCGATATTTTTGCTTTTGAGATTCAGAGCTAACATTGATGACAATTGGCGCTGAGGGAGGGGCATTCTTTTTAACACGCTTTATCGGTTTTACGAATCGATTTGAGCCTGTTGTGTCACCATCTCCCTTTTTGGGCTTGTTGAGCCCTGAATTCGGAAGCGTATTCAATTCTTCTACTTGGTTTTTACTTATGATCTTCATCTTTAAATAAATAACCTACCCCTCTAACGGTGTGAATAAATTTAGCATTGAATTGATCGTCAATTTTACTTCTCAGATAACGGATGTAGACATCTACAATTTTAGTTTCACCAAAATAATCGTATCCCCAAACCTTGTCGAGGATTTGTTCTCTTGAAAGTGCAATGTTCCTGTTTTCAGCCAAGTAATGTAGCAAGTCGAATTCAGTTTTAGTCAGTTCAATGGTTTTGTCATTATAGGAAGCTGTATATTGATTATAGTCAATTTTCAAATTTCCAGAAATGAACATGTTGGTAGGTGCAGTTGCAGTAACCGGCGCTTTTCTAAAAATTCTTCTGATTCTTGCAAGCAGCTCTTCAATTGCAAAGGGTTTCGTCATATAGTCATCAGCGCCAAAATCTAGGCCCATTACCTTGTCCATCGTATCATCCTTCGCGGTTAGCATAATGATTGGGATTTCAGAGTTCAAACGAATTCTTCGACAGACCTCCATACCATTTAAGCCAGGGAGCATGATATCTAGCACAATAAGGTCAAAAGTCTCTTCAAGCGCACGCTCGAGACCAGTTCTCCCATCATGGACAGCCTCTACTTCAAAACCTTCATGTTTGAGTTCAAGTTCAATAAAACGAGCAATTTTTATATCATCTTCAACAACAAGTATTTTTTGCATACGTTCTCCTCCTGTTTTTATGTATGGTTTGTTTAAATATAGCATTTTTTAGACAATAATTAAAGTCAGAACAGCGAGATAGAAACGAAATCCCAGTTCATGTGAATATGAACTGGGATGGGTTTAATGCTCTAAAAATCATTTTGCTTATGAACGTCTATCTTCTGGTTCTTTTTCAACGACGGTTTCCTCATCAAACTTGAAAGCATCTTCAACTTTTACTTTGCTGCCTTTAGGATCTAGAATAACAATCTTGTAACCGAAAACATACGGTAATACCAACAAAATAAGTGATACTGGCAAGGTCAAAAGAATAATGATTGCTGCAACAGTTAATGGGATATCCAGTACTTTTTTACCTTTTTTACCGATGACAAAGCTTGTTTTATGCATTTTATCAAAGAATTTTTTCATGTCCTCGAAAAAGTCGTTTTGTGGTCTTTGTTGAGAATGTGGTCTTTGATGTCTATAGTGTCTTTGGTCTCTGTTTGCTCTTGAAGGTTTAGGGCCTGTTTTTTGCGCATCTTCAAGGTAGATTAAAGCTTCTACCATATCACCATCAAATTGTTCTAGTGCCTCTTTGGCTTCTTTATAACTTATATTTGCTCTTTCCATGAGCATATCAATTTTTTCTAAACTTACTGACATAATAACGCCTCCTTAAATCTTATATTATTAAATTCATTATAACGCGAAATTCTTAATGGTCTACCAAATTTAGGTTAAAATTTGGATAGAAAACGGGCCTTGTATCAAGCTTGATCATCAAACTGTGATTTTATGATGTTGCCGATATCTTGATCCTTCTTGCCAGATGTTTTCAGTAAGACGTTAAAACCTAGGAAAAATGGCACCACAAGTACAATTAATGAAAAGGGTAAAGTGAACCATGCAATTAAGATGACGATGATTAAAGGTAGTTCGAGATAAACCTTTTCATTTTTTTGCCAAGCAATTTTCATCTTCAAAAGTTTTTTAGCTGCTTTTTTGAGTTGGATGCCTAAAAATTTCATCTGTGCTTTGAAGGCTTCTGACTTCCATTCCATTTTAATATCAGATTCGCTTGAAGTTGTTTTTTTACTTTCACTGGTGTTTTCTTTAGGTGCATCCTCTTTTTGGGCCTTTTCTGTACGGTTGTTTTCGATTTGGATAATGGCTTCAACAACATCGCCTTTTGTCGCTTCCAAGGCTTCACTGGCTTCTTTGTAAGTACATTTTGTTCTGTTGATAATTTGATCAATTTGATCTAAAATATTTGACATTTCTATTTACCTCCCTTATCAACTTTCTAACTCCATTATAGGATTGACGGATTAATATAAAACCAATAGAAGGTTAGAAAATAGAAAGAATACCATAAAAGATTTCTCATAAAAGGGTTTACAAATCACACATAGGGGTGTAATATAAACATATGATTATAAACTAAACAATAGTTTACAAAAGGAGAACCTATGACTGATCGTGAACAGGAAATATTTGAGATTATTAAAAGTAATCCTATGATTTCCCAGGAAGCGCTTGCACAGCTTTTGAATTTACAACGATCCTCTGTGGCAGTTCATATATCCAACCTGATCAAGAAGGGCAAGATTAAAGGGAAGGGGTATATTGTAAATGAAGAGGCTTATGTTGTTGTGATTGGCGGTTGTAATATGGACATATCAGGTCGCCCAAGCAATAAGATGATATTACATGATTCCAATATAGGCGAAGTTAAAACCTCAACGGGTGGTGTTGGCAGAAATATCGCCGAAAATCTTTCAAGGCTGGGTGTGGCTGTTAAAATGATCTCGGCTGTTGGCAATGACGAGTTTGGTTCTGTGATATTATCAGAATTAAATGCGCTTAAAGTAGACACAACGGGCATAATGGTGCATCAGAGTCATCCGACATCGACTTATTTGGCGGTATCTGATGAAAGTGGAGATATGCATGTCGCTATTTCTCAAATGAACATTGTTGATGAAATATCCATTGCTTATATTAACGAATTTAATCATATGATTGAAAATGCAGATTGCCTAGTAATGGACACTAATTTAAAAGAAGAAGTTGTACACTACATCCTCAACAAGTATGCCCACAAGAAAATTTTTGTAGATACAGTATCCACCGCAAAAGCGGTTAAAGTAAAAGGTATGCTGGATAAGATTTATTTTTTGAAGCCCAATCTATTAGAGGCTGAATTGCTCTCTGACTTTAGTGGCCAAACAACAGAAATTAAACAGATCATAAAAAACCTTCCCTCACATAAAATTGCCATAAGCTTAGGCCCAAATGGCGTTGTAGGAAGAGATGGCCATGAAATTATTCAGTTGAGCACACCAGAAACGCACATTCTCAACACCACAGGTGCGGGGG
>NZ_JBVBZF010000160.1:0-7906 GCF_057447755.1 Fusibacter sp.
CCAGTATTCGATGGTGCAAAAGAGTCTCAAATCATGGATATTCTTGCAAAAGCAGGATACCCTGGTAATGGTAAACTTACTGTTAGAGATGGTCGTTCAGGCGAAAGCTTTGATAACCATGTTACAGTTGGCTATATGTATATGTTAAAACTTCACCATCTAGTAGATGACAAAATTCATGCTAGAAGTACTGGACCTTACTCACTTGTAACGCAACAGCCACTTGGCGGTAAAGCACAATTTGGTGGACAGCGTTTCGGAGAGATGGAGGTTTGGGCACTTGAGGCTTATGGGGCGGCTCATACTCTTCAAGAGATATTGACAGTTAAATCAGATGATGTTGTTGGTCGTGTTAAGGCATACGAAGCCATCGTTAAGGGAGAAAACATTCCTGAACCTGGTATTCCAGAATCATTCAAAGTTCTTATCAAAGAATTACAAGCACTTGCTCTTGACGTTAAAGTATTAAGAGATGACGCTGGTGAAATTGAGATTGAACTTGCAGATGACGATGATGACGATGCACTTGATTACAATGCAGCTTTAAGAGAAGCAAAAATTTCCAACGATGTTGACTCAGGTGCATTCATAGAGGAAGTTCCTGAAGGTGAAGAAGACGCATTAGAAGAACCTGATGATGATTTCTTTGCAGATGATGATGACGACGACTACGAAGAATAATAGTGATTATTATTAGAAGGGAGAGGTAGCCCTTGATAGAATTCAATAATTTTGATTCCATTAGAATAGGCTTAGCTTCGCCAAATAAAATCAGATCTTGGTCAAAAGGTGAAGTGAAAAAACCAGAAACGATCAATTATAGAACACTTAAACCAGAGAAAGAAGGTCTTTTCTGTGAAAAGATCTTCGGTCCAACTAAGGACTGGGAGTGTCATTGTGGTAAATATAAAAAGGTAAGATATAAGGGTGTTGTATGTGACAGATGTGGCGTTGAAGTTACTAAGTCAAAAGTAAGACGTGAACGTATGGGTCATATCGAGCTTGCTGCACCAGTATCTCACATTTGGTATTTTAAGGGAATCCCTTCGAAAATGGGTATTTTACTTGACTTATCGCCACGTTCTCTAGAAAAGGTACTTTATTTTGCTTCATATATAGTAATTGAACCAGGCGAAACTAGCCTAGAGAAAAAACAATTGCTCACTGAAAGTGAATACAGTCAGTACAGAGACAAATACGGCAATGCCTTCAGAGCAATGATGGGTGCGGAAGCGGTAAAAGAAATTTTACAGCAAGTAGACCTTGAAGGTCTTGCAAAAGAGCTTAAAGCTCAATTGAAAGACAGTTCTGGACAAAGAAAAGTTAGAATCGTAAGAAGACTTGAAGTTGTTGAAGCGTTTAGACAATCAGGCAATGATCCTGAATGGATGATTCTTGACGTCGTACCTGTAATTCCACCAGATCTTAGACCTATGGTACAACTTGATGGTGGACGTTTCGCCACAGCAGACTTAAATGACCTTTATAGAAGAGTTATTAATAGAAATAATCGTTTAAAAAGACTTTTAGAACTTGGTGCACCTGATATTATCGTTAGAAATGAAAAGCGTATGCTTCAAGAAGCAGTAGATGCACTTATTGACAACGGTAGAAGAGGTCGTCCAGTTACAGGTCCTGGTAATAGACCACTTAAATCTTTATCAGACCTCTTAAAAGGTAAGCAAGGTCGTTTCAGACAAAACTTACTTGGTAAAAGGGTTGACTATTCAGGCCGTTCGGTTATCGTTGTCGGACCTGAACTTAAATTCTACCAATGTGGTTTACCAAAGAAGATGGCTCTTGAACTCTTTAAACCTTTCGTTATGAAACGTCTTGTTAGAGATGGCTATGTTCATAATATCAAGAGTGCTAAGAGAATGGTTGAACGTGTTAAACCAGAGGTTTGGAGTATTGTTGAAGACGTTATCAAAGAACATCCAGTTCTTCTGAACCGTGCACCGACGCTTCATAGACTTGGTATCCAAGCGTTTGAACCTGTATTAGTAGAAGGTAAAGCCATTAGACTTCATCCACTTGTATGTACAGCATACAATGCCGACTTTGACGGTGACCAGATGGCAGTCCACGTGCCACTATCAGTAGAGGCACAAGCAGAGGCAAGATTCTTGATGCTTTCTGTAAATAATATCTTAGCACCTAAAGATGGACGTCCGATTACGACACCATCTCAGGATATGGTACTTGGCGCATACTACTTAACGTATGAAAAAGAAGATCAGCCTGAAAAGATTATGGTGTTTAAGGATTATGAAGAATTACAACTCGCTTACTTTAATCAAGCTGTGGACTTACACACTAGGGTGAAGTTAAGAACCTTTATAAAAGAAGAAAACAAACATGTTATCGTTGAAAGTACAGTAGGACGTTTTATCTTTAATGAAAACATTCCTCAAGATTTAGGGTTTGTTGAAAGAGATAAGCACCCATATGCACTAGAAGTTGACTTCCTTTGTAAAAAGAAAAATCTTGAAGAAATTATTGCAAGATGCTTTAGCGAACATGGCAATACTAAAACAGCAAATCTATTAGATCATCTTAAGAACATTGGTTTCAGATATTCTACAAGAGGCGCAATCACTGTTTCAGTATCGGATATGGTTGTACCAGAAGCTAAAAAAGCTTTAATTGAAAAAGCAAGAGAAGTGGTTGATAAATATCAAGTGGCTTATAGAAGAGGTTTAATCTCCGATGAAGATCGCTACGAAAAAATCATCCAAACATGGACGAAAACAACAGATGAAGTTACAGATGCCCTAATGGCAAATCTGTCTACTTTAAACAATATCAAAATCATGGCGGATTCTGGAGCGAGGGGTTCTAAGAACCAGATTAGACAGCTTGCGGGTATGCGTGGTCTTATGGCCAATGCACTTGGTAAAACAGTTGAGATTCCAATCATCTCAAACTTCCGTGAAGGTCTTTCAGTTCTTGAATACTTTATCTCTACAACAGGTGCTCGTAAAGGTCTTGCCGATACAGCCCTTCGTACAGCCGATTCAGGTTACTTAACAAGAAGACTTGTTGACGTAAGTCAGGAAGTAATTGTAAGAGAAATGGATTGTGCAAGTGAATCTGGTATTGAAGTTGTTGAATTCCGTGATGGCAACGAACTAATCGAACCATTACAAGAAAGAATTTTAGGACGTTATCCTGTAGAAGATGTTGTTCATCCTGAAACTGGAGAAATCTTATGTTCTAAAGATAAAATCATTTCTGAGAGAACTGCAGATAAAATTGTTAAAGCTGGTTACGACAAGCTTAAGATCAGATCTGTGTTAACTTGTGAAACGCAATACGGCGTATGTTCTAAATGTTATGGACTCAACCTTGCGACTGGTAAGCCAGTTCACATTGGAGAGGCAGTTGGTATCATTGCAGCACAGTCTATCGGAGAACCTGGCACACAGCTTACAATGAGAACATTCCATACAGGCGGGGTAGCCGGAGGCGATATCACGCAAGGTCTTCCAAGGGTTGAGGAGCTTTTCGAGGCTCGTAAACCAAAGGGTCTTGCCGTTATCGCTGAAATGGATGGTGTTATATCATTCAAGGAAACAAAAAAGAAAAAAGAAGTTGTTATTACTTCTGATTCTGGTGAACAACATGCTTCTCAAATCGTCTTTGGTGCTAGATTAAAGGTTAAAGAAGGCGATAGAGTAGAGTCAGGTCAACCAATTACTGAAGGTTCAATTAACCCGCACGACTTATTAAGAGTTGTTGGTGTTAAAGGTGTAAGAGAGTACATCATTAAAGAGGTACAGAAAGTATACCGTCTACAGGGTGTTGATATCAATGACAAGCATATTGAAATCATCGTAAAACAAATGCTTTCTAAAGTTAAAGTAGACGAATCTGGGGATTCTTTAGTATTACCAGGTAGCGTTATTAGCTTAAAAGAGTTTAACAAGCTCAATGAGCAAATTGAACAAGATGGTGGTATTTCAGCTACTGGTTCAAGATCCTTATTGGGAATTACCAAAGCATCATTGGCAACTGAATCCTTCTTATCGGCTGCATCTTTCCAAGAAACGACTAGAGTTTTAACGGAAGCTGCAATCAATGGAAAAGAGGATCGATTACTTGGACTTAAAGAAAACGTTATTATCGGTAAGCTGATCCCAGCAGGAACAGGTATGCGATATTATCGAGATATAGCAGTCAAGTCAAAAGACACTTTTTCATTAGAAATGGAGTAATCCTTTAAGAGTATTTAACATAAATTTTGTTGACAGCCAAAATTTATGGTGTTAAAATGATGAAGTGCATATTGGCGACTTCAAGGAGGGACACCGTATGCAGATAAATGAACTATCCAACAACCCTAAATTGATCATTGGTGTGAAGCAAACAACAAAGGTTTTAACCAGTGGTCGAGCTAAAGTTATTTTCATTGCAAAGGATGCTGAACAGCATGTTGTGAGGCGGATTATTCAACTTGCCACAGAGCAAGAGATTGAGATCATCTTTGTTGATACGATGAAAGAGCTTGGAAGGGCTTGTAATATTGACGTTGGTGCTGCGACAGCGGTTATTGAAAAATAGATAAAATAAAAGGAAGGAGGTGCTGTAAAGGAATGCCTACTATAAATCAATTAGTAAGAAAAGGAAGACTTGCAATAGACGAGAAATCAACTGCGCCTGCATTACAAAGAAGCATGAATACTTTAAAAAGAAAGCCAGTTAAAATGAGTTCGCCTCAAAAAAGAGGAGTTTGTACGAGCGTTAAAACTGTAACTCCTAAAAAACCTAACTCAGCTTTAAGAAAAGTTGCTAGGGTGAGATTAACGAATGGCTTAGAGGTAACTGCTTACATCCCAGGTGTTGGCCACAACTTACAGGAACATAGTGTTGTTTTAATAAGAGGTGGTAGAGTTAAAGACTTACCAGGTTGTAGATATCATATCGTAAGAGGGGTACTTGATTCTGCTGGTGTTAATAACAGAATGCAATCAAGATCTAAATACGGTGCTAAGAGACCAAAGAAAAAGTAGTAAGTTAATTAGCCTCTTCCGAAAGGAAGGGGCTTTATATAGTAATCAATTATCAATTAAAATTCAATAAGTAAATCGCACAAACGACATTAGCTTGTCGAGTACCGATGATTGACCAAAACGTATTATAAGGAGGGAAGAAAAGTGCCTAGAAAAGGAAATGTACCTAAAAGAAGTGTATTACCAGATCCAGTTTACGGAAGTTTGGTAGTATCAAAATTAGTTAATCAAATTATGTATGATGGTAAAAAAGGTGTAGCTCAAAGTATCGTATACGGTGCGTTCGAGCAAATCGCTGAGAAAACTGGCAAGAATGCTCTTGAAGTTTTCGAAGAAGCGATGAACAACATCATGCCTGTTCTTGAAGTTAAAGCGAGAAGAGTTGGTGGTACAAACTACCAAGTACCAATGGAAGTAAGAGCTGAAAGAAGACAAACTCTTGGTCTTAGATGGTTAATTACTTACACTCGTAAAAGAGGCGAGAGAACAATGCAAGAAAGATTAGCAAAAGAAATCATGGATGCAGCTAACAATACTGGTGCGTCTGTTAAGAAAAGAGAAGATACACATAAAATGGCTGATGCTAATAAAGCGTTTGCTCATTACAGATGGTAGAATATTCTTTTTTTCAAAAATATTTATTAGTTAGAATGAGAAGGGAGGATAAATATGAGTAGAGCTTATTCGTTAGAGAATACTAGAAATATTGGTATCATGGCTCATATTGATGCTGGTAAAACAACTACTACAGAAAGAATCCTCTATTATACAGGTATCAACTATAAGATTGGTGAAGTTCACGAAGGCGCTGCAACAATGGACTGGATGGAGCAAGAGCAGGAAAGAGGTATCACAATTACTTCTGCTGCTACAACTTGTGTCTGGAAAGGTAAAAGAATCAACATCATTGATACGCCAGGTCACGTTGACTTTACAGTTGAAGTTGAAAGATCACTTCGTGTATTAGATGGTTCAGTTGCTGTATTTTGTGCAAAGGGTGGGGTTGAGCCTCAGTCTGAAACAGTTTGGAGACAAGCTGACAAGTATGGCGTACCAAGAATGGCTTTTGTTAATAAAATGGATATCACTGGTGCGGACTTCTTTAGAGTTGTTGGCATGATGAAAGATCGTTTAAAAGCAAATGCAGTTCCAATCCAATTACCAATTGGTGCAGAAGATAAATATGAAGGCCTTATTGATTTAATCAGTATGGAAGCTGTATATTATAGAGATGATTTAGGCGAAAAAATTGACAGAATTGCAATTCCTGCAGATTTAGCTGAATTAGCTGAAGAATACAGAGAAAAATTAGTAGAGGCAATTGCATCTACTGATGAAGATTTAATGATGAAATATTTAGAAGGCGAGGAAATGGGGATTGAAGAGCTTCAAGCTGCGCTTAGAAGAGCTACAATCAACAATGAAATCGTACCTGTTTTATGTGGATCTGCTTACAAGAACAAAGGCGTTCAGTTAATGCTTGATGCTGTTCTTGCATATATGCCTGCTCCTACTGATGTAGCTGCTATTACTGGTATAGATGATGATGGCAATGAAGTTGATAGACCTGCTGATGACAACCTTCCGTTCTCATCACTTGCATTCAAGATCATGACTGACCCATATGTTGGTAAGCTTACTTTCTTCAGAGTTTACTCTGGTACTTTAGAAGCGGGTTCTTATGTTCATAACTCGACTAAAGATAAAAAAGAAAGAGTTGGCCGTATCCTTCAAATGCATGCTAATAAAAGAGAAGAAATTTCAAAAGTTTATTCTGGTGATATAGCTGCTGCTGTAGGCTTAAAATTCACAACAACTGGTGATACTTTATGTGATCCAGATCATTTAATTATTCTTGAGTCAATGGAATTCCCAGATCCAGTTATTCGTGTGGCAATTGAGCCAAAAACAAGAGCTGGTCAAGAAAAAATGGGTATTGCCCTTGCAAAATTAGCAGAAGAGGATCCAACATTCAAAACTTACACTGATGAAGAAACTGGACAGGTTATCATCGCTGGTATGGGTGAACTTCACCTTGAAATCATCGTTGATAGACTTTTAAGAGAATTCAAAGTGGAAGCGAATGTAGGTGCACCTCAAGTTGCTTACAAAGAAACAATTACTAAGCCAGTTGACATCGACTACAAGTATGCTAAGCAATCGGGTGGTAGAGGTCAATATGGACATGTTAAAATTAAATTTGCTCCAGTTGAGTCAGGAAAAGGCTATTCATTCGAATCTACTGTTACAGGTGGTTCAGTTCCTAGAGAATACTTCAACGCTATCGGTGATGGAGTTGAGGGCGCTATGAAGTCTGGTATCCTTGGTGGCTATGAAGTTGTAGATATTCATGCGAATCTTTACGATGGATCTTACCATGAGGTTGACTCGAACGAAATGGCATTTAAACTTGCCGCTTCAATGGCTTTCAAAGAAGCTATGAGAAAAGGTGACGCTATTTTACTTGAACCATACATGAAAGTTGAAATTACAGTTCCAGAAGAATATCTTGGTGATGTAATGGGAGACGTAAACTCTAGACGTGGTCGTTTAGAAGGTATGGAAATGGTAAATGGTGTTCAGATCATTAGATCTTATGTACCTTTATCACAAATGTTTGGTTATGCAACTGACCTTCGTTCAAATACACAAGGTCGTGGAACTTACTCAATGGTATTTGACCATTACGAACAAGTTCCAAAAAGTATCGCTGAAGAAGTATTAGGTAAAAAATAACCCAAGGAGGAATATTTAAAATGGCAAAGCAAAAATTTGAAAGAAATAAGCCGCATTGTAATATCGGAACAATTGGTCACGTTGACCACGGTAAAACAACTTTAACAGCAGCAATTACAAAAGTATTATTCGAGAAATACGCATTAGGACAAAAAGTA
>NZ_JBVBZF010000161.1:0-7903 GCF_057447755.1 Fusibacter sp.
CTTGTTTAAAGTTTTCAGTATTTTATTTAACCTTATAGACAATTGGCTTTTATTCACTGCTAGAATTATTGCGCAGGCGTTCAGACACTTATCCAACATAGATGTCGTTTCACCAATTTACAAGGAGCTCAAAGAAGTCCCAAATGATCTTAATATCGCCATTGCGGATATGAGTGCTAAAACTGAGGCGATAAAACAGATGGAGATTAAAATCAACTTACATCAAAATGCTGAAATAGAACTGCTTCAGAATCAGACCTCTAAGCTTAAGGAACTCATAGAAAAGGGACATTCAAGGCTGACAAGCATCACAAATTCCATCTTCTTATTTGGAATGGTGGTCGTATGTTCCCTAATATTCGTATATGTTATAGGTAACTAAAGAGCGGAAACGCTCTTTTTTTTATGACTTAAATCTTTTTTCAAAAATACTGATTTTAATCGGGTTTTTTTATATGGCTTTAACTGATAAACTAGGGGTATCAAAGGACTTAACCAATTATTATGGGAGGTATGATCATGAAGAAAAGATTGCTTGGACTGTTGCTTTTAGCTACTTTATTGATAAGCACTACTGGTGCAGTATTTGCAGGAGAAATAGATTTTCCCAATCCTAAAATGTATTCTAAGATTGAGATTACAGCCGTTCAGGATGATAGTACGTTTTAAAAATTTGGCATTTTAAAATTTTAATACGGGGTTTGTGATTTATCTCCCAGTGTGGGGATAGAACATATTATAAAAAATAAGTCTATACCTTTGATCCCTTTGGTCATTGGCATAGACTTATTAATTATTAGGAAAAAACTGTCTGTTCGAATTACTAGTCCACATAAATTTGATATTGATTGGCCATGATGTCTTTATACTGTTGATACACACTATGTTTTTCGTAGATATTGAGTAGTTGCAATGCTTTTTTTAAAGACTCTTTATGATTTGGTAAATTTAGTTGATGTTCTGCTATCCCTTTTCGACTGAGGAGAAGATAAAGATATGTGGAGATCTCATGAGTTATACAATGTTGAATCCCCATATCTGCATACCTTATAACGTTTATATGATCATCTATGATGTGGAAATTATATGCGATTAAAGAATAGGTTTTTGCAATTAGTTTTTTCTCATTTAAGGATGAGTAGATTGAAAAATCAAATGTGTCCAGAAGATATTTTAAAATTTGATTGCTAAGAATACAATTTTTTATTTGAAAAAGTAGTGCAGCAATTAAAAATAAAATTCTTTGTTCAAAAAAATTATATTTAAATTGATCAAAGTTCTCTATTTCAAAGCCTATCAAGGTGAGTGATAGGGAATTTGTCAGCATTCCAATTGCTTTTTCCAAGACTTTACTATCGTGGTCGTAGCTCATTATCAAGGCTTCAAAGAACATATTCAATTGATCGTAGTCTCTAGCGTTGATTAGGGTATCCTTCTGAGCCTTATGGTCTTGATCAAATTGAGATTTTATATTTTGAATTTTTACAAGGTCGTTGCTTGTGATGAGTTGGTCAATTTGATCATAATAGTGAAAAAGTGCTTTAGAGGATTTGTATGCGTCTAGAAGCAATAATAAATTTGTTTTATAAATGTGGGTGAGATGCTCTAGAGTATCAAATCTTGGAATGCTTTGGCCGGATTCCAATTTTCTTAGAGTATCCACATTTATACCTGAAAGTATTGAGACTTCCTTTTGTGAGTAACCTAGATTTTTACGAATACTTCTTAATCGTTGCCCAAAAGGAATAAGATCGTATGACGTAAACAATGCCCCACCTCCTTATACATAATATTTTCTTGATTATAACATAATTATTAGGATTTATAATGAGCAAAATCAATGTCGAGGTGTATTATGAAATGGAAATTGAGTTGGACCATATTAATCGGTTTAATATTAATGATTATAATAGTGGCTGCTGTTTTAGACGAAGAAGGCATGGGCACCTTTAGAGGCGGTTCAGAGAGACATGTTTATTTTGCAAAATGGCAAGCCTACTTAGGCTATGCCTTATACGAAGGTGAGGGGAAAATCCAATTGCCTTTTCTTGACGAGCATTCAAGCGATAAACAGTTTGCAGGAAAGATAAAGGAAATTTCTTTAAATCTTACTTATGAAAACACGACCTACCTTCCAACTAATATAAAAGCAGCGAAAAATCCCATTATCATAAAGGGCTTCACAGTTCTCAATTACAGTGATGTGGAAGGGCGCAAATACAACTTAAGAGCCTTGGAAATTCCCTTTAGTATAAGAGAAGCAGGCCTTGTAAGATTTAATGAGTTAACACTTTACATGTCGAATGGAGACGTCTTTAGTTGGGACGTCGGCCAGTGGGAAATTGAAATAAAAAAATTAGATAAAGAGGATGATTTTCTTCAGGGTGATGGCCGCTTTTCAAATAATCCAACACCAAATTACTATCTTGAGATAATTAATAGCAGTGGTATGCCAATCACATGTAATACACTTGTTTTTGACCAAGAAAAGGCAGAAAAACGCGTTCTTGAGGACAAAGAGGACCACATTAAGTTGGCGAATAGCCTTACTGAGATGATTGTTTACCAAACGACTATAGAAGTTTCAAATCCTAATGCCTTTTACTATATCAAACCCTTTCTCAGTTATTCAATGGGAGATCAATTAAAGCTTGTACCACTTGAAGCTACTGATGTTATAAGTGCGATAAATGATGAAGACTATCATATTATTTTAGGCAATAAGGGTAAAAAAGAATAGGGCAACGTGAAGGTTAATATCAAAATGATAAATCAAAGTAAAGTTATCCAAGCCAAGTTATCCAAGCAAAGTTATCCATGCAAGGTGCTTAAACTGAAAAAGGAACACGTCACTAAACCCCTTTAAGTAATTTAACGAAAAGGGGTTTAATTTTGTATGTTATAATGAAAGTCACACAGTATAATTTTATTAACAATTAGGGAGTATTGATGCAAACAATTCTAAAAAAATATTTTGGCTATGATGCATACAGAGAGGGCCAAGAATCAATCATAAAACAGATTATATCAGGCAGGGATGCCTTAATCATAATGCCGACAGGTGGTGGTAAATCCATTTGCTATCAGGTTCCAGCAATGATGCTTGGCGGTGTCACTGTGGTCATTTCACCACTGATTGCTCTAATGAAGGATCAAGTAGAATCACTGGTACAAAATGGAATACCGGCTACTTTTCTAAACAGTTCATTGAATGCACAGGAGATGAGGACGCGTATAGAGGACATTGCACATGGGGCTTATAAGTTGATCTATGTGGCACCAGAAGCCTTATTGACCTCTCAGTTCAC
Organism: Fusibacter sp.; assembly: GCF_057447755.1. Taxonomy (NCBI): domain Bacteria; kingdom Bacillati; phylum Bacillota; class Clostridia; order Eubacteriales; family Fusibacteraceae; genus Fusibacter; species Fusibacter sp. The sequence goes on from NZ_JBVBZF010000161.1 coordinate 3,309, forward strand.
AAGGCTTTCAAGACAACTTGATATAAGCCTGGTGGCAGTCGACGAAGCACATTGTATCAGTCAATGGGGCCATGACTTTAGACCAAGCTATAAGGATATTTCAAGCTGGATCAATCAGCTTGTTGCTAGACCGATTATCGCGGCCTTTACAGCAACTGCAACAAAAGAGGTCAGAGAAGATATCTTGGAACTCTTATGTTTAAAAAATCCTTATGTGGCAATTAACGGTGTAAAACGCGAAAATTTAATCTATAAAGTAGTCAAACCCACTAAAAAATATGAATATCTTAAAGAGTGGTTTGAAAAAGTGCCAAAAGACCATACTGGTATCATTTACTGTGCAACGCGAAAAACAGTAGAGTCTTTAACCGATAAGTTAAAGAAAGAGGGATATTCGGTTGCAGCCTACCATGCCGGTATGACAACAGAGGCGAGAAATAAAACGCAAGACGCTTTTATGCTTGATAAAAAGCAAATCATCGTTGCGACAAATGCTTTTGGCATGGGTATCGACAAGCCTGATGTGAGATTTGTTATTCATTATAATATGCCTAAAAATATGGAAGCCTATTATCAAGAAGCTGGTAGAGCAGGTCGTGATGGTGAGGAAAGTGAGTGTTTGCTCATGTATGATGCTTCTGATATTGTCAAGCAGAAGCTATTGATAGCACAAGGGACAAATGATCCAATTCGATATCGGATGATGCTTTCAAACTTACAAGCCCTAGTTCAATATTGTCATACTAGTGCCTGCTTAAATGGTGAAATCATGCGGTATTTTGGTGAGGAAAATCCAGAAACCCAATGTGGCTATTGTGGCAATTGTCTAGATACATCTGAGCTTGTGGATCAAACATTAACCTCTCAGAAGCTTTTATCATGCGTCTACCGCGTTGGACAGCGTTTCGGTATGAATCTCGTCATAGACGTTCTTAGAGGGTCTAAGGCACAAAAAATATTGGATTTGAAGCTAAATGAGGTATCGACTTATGGTATCTTAAAGGATAAATCAATCCCTGAGCTCAAGGATTTAACCATGTTTTTAATTGCAGAGGGGTATTTGACCATTACCACAGATGAGTTCCCCGTTCTAAAATTAAACGCAATGTCACAAGAGGTACTCAAGGGAAAGAAAAGTGTTATGATGAAGCAATCTCAAAGACATGTTTCTACTGCTAAAAGCAAAAAGCCAAAGCGTAACAAGAATATGGGCCATAGCGGGTCAAATCCAGAGTTATATGAAGCACTCATCACATTAAGAAGAGAAATTGCGGAAGCTAAAAAAGTACCACTCTATATTATCTTTTCCAATGCGGTAATTGAAGACATCGCCGAAATGAAGCCGGTGACAAAGGCTGAGTTTATTGAAATAAAAGGAATTGGCGAGAAAAAGTACGATCTTTATGGAGAGCAGTTTATGGAAGTTGTCAAGCAGATGCAATAGTGCTAGTTCGTTAAATCGTATGAAATCAAAAGGGAAGAGGGGGATTTATGAACTGTCATGTGACGATTGATTTAAAAAAATTAAGACACAACGCGACCTTTTTACACCAAAAATGTAGGGAAAGTGGTATTTCGTTAATGGGTGTCACAAAAGGCGTTAGTGGATCAGAGGAAATCGCAAGGGTATTTGTCGAATCTGGTCTGGACTACATAGCCGATTCAAGGGTTAAGAATCTTAAAAAGTTAAAAAACCTTGATTGCAAAAAAGTTTTACTCAGAGTACCAGCACTCTCTGAAATCGAAGAACTCATACAATATGTGGACCTTAGTCTTAACTCAGAAATTAAAGTTATAAGAGCGATTTCTGATGCCCTAAAGGGCACTGATAAAATCCATGAGATTATATTAATGGTCGATGTTGGCGAGTTTAGAGAAGGATTGTTGCCTTCAGATGTAGAGGACACTATTAAGGCAATTTTGCAGCTTGAACACATCAAACTGGTGGGCATAGGGACGACTTTAACTTGTGTCAATGGCGTTATTCCAGATGAAAAAAATCTATCTGAACTTGCTCAAATTGCAGCGGACATTTCGACCCATTATGATTTGGATTTAAAAGTAATCTCAGGCGGAAATTCAAGCAGCTATTATTTACTTGAAAATGGCAATATGCCAAAGGGCATCAACAATCTAAGGCTGGGCGAACTCTTGTTATTGGGGAGAGAAACCGCTTATGGTGATTTGATTGAAGGCTTATACACAGATGTTTTTGAAGTGGCTATTGAAATCGTTGAACTAAAGACAAAACCGTCTGTACCAATTGGAAATGTTGGAATGGACGCTTTTGGCAAAAAACCGATTCTAGTGGACAAGGGGAACCAATTACGGGCACTGCTTTCAACGGGATTACAGGATGTGAGCACAGATTATTTAATACCAAAGGATGAGAAGATTGAAATAATCGGTGCATCCAGTGACTATATACTCGTTGACTTAACGCATACAGAAACCATGTATGAGGTTGGTGATTATGTAAGGTTTGACTTGAAATACGGTGCAATTATGCAGCTTTTCACATCGGAATATGTTGAGAAAGTTTATAGAGAAGTCTAATCAAACGAAAAAAGGCAGTGTCAACTATAGACACTGCCTTTTGATTGTAGATCATTGGTTTTTATCCAGCTTAGAGCAAGAATCATCAACTTGTGAAATGTTTTTTACCTCAAATTTATTCATCATTTGATTCTTTGTCCTCTCTGGTCGCTGCTTCTGCCTGTTCGATCAACGAAGCTTCATCTATCAATGGAATATCACTGAAGTAAAGGGTAAAGAGTCTTTGGGCTTCCTCTTCATGTTCCTCAGCCACCATGATATCGATGCCATAGTTTGATGTCCCCATATATAGGGTCAAGAACTCACCAGCTTCACGATGATGAGGAAACACTTCGATGCCATTTTCTTCATATAATTCCTTGAGCATTTCAAGTTCAACAGGTGTCGATACGGTGCCAATTCTAATCATAACCATACCTCCTTTGAAGTATACATACCCTGCTGAATGGTCGAATACCCAAAGAAAGCATGTAGTTACGGATAAAGATTGATTATAATCATCTTTTCTCAGGTCACTCACTAGATGGTCTCCGCCTTGTTTGATATACTGAGATTATATTTATGGTGAAATTGGAGGACTTATGGAAATTGGATATATAAAATTAGCTTCATATCTTACGAAAGAAGATTTTGTAAAGATTAGTCAACTTGAGAAAAAATGTCTCGCAGAAAATGTGGCCTTAAAACTTGAACTAGATTATAAAATGATCATAGCGGATGAAGCTAAGGAAAAGCCACACCCCTTTAAACCAGAAAACATAAATGAGTTCATGTATTTCCTAGGTGAAGAACTTGTGGGTTACATAGGTGTTTGTGGTTTTGGTGGTATTGGTAGTCAGATTGAAAGCAATGGTATGGTCCACCCTGATTTTAGAAGAAGGGGTATTTTTAAAGCTTTGTTTGATCTCGTCAAACAAGATTTCCACAAAAGAAGTGCAAAATCACTCTTATTATTAAGTGATAGAACATCGGTTGAGGGGCAGGCTTTCATAAAGAGCACCCAAGCTGTTTACAAGCATACGGAGTACGAGATGTATTTGGACCAGGAAAAGTTTAAAGCCTTAGTTCAAGAAGGCAACTTTGAGAGCATAGAAAAAGAGAACCTCTTAAGCTTGAGGAAGGCGACCAATGCGGATTCTAGAGAGATCGAAAGGCAAAATGTGGTTTATTTTAAGGAAGAGTTTAACATTGATATTGAAACACATGAATCAGATGCAGACAAGGCACTGTCGGAAGGTGATTCAGATTTAATTAAGCCTGAGGATGAAGAAAGAAGGGGAATGACGATTTATATTGCCTATGAAGGTGAAAATATCATAGGGAAAACACATCTTCAATTATCTGAAGGTATCGGTGGCATTTATGGACTAGGGATCATGCCTAAATATAGGGGTAGGGGATATGGCCGATGGATTTTGATGAAATCGGTAGCATCACTTTTAGATTTGGGTGCAAAGCAAGTGATGCTACAAGTTGAAGCCAATAATTCAAATGCACTTAACTTATACAAATCGTGCGGCTTTAATGAGACCTCCACCATGGATTATTATAAGATTGAAAAGTAGAATCTTTGTTTAAAATGAATAAGAAAACTAAAGCACTTTTCTGTTTTGGTAAGACATCTAAAAACCTCCTAAATTATTATTAGGAGGTTTTCTATGATGTAACTTATTATTGACTGAGATCTGGTAGTTTATCATATTCTATTTTTATCTTTATACATTCTCTTGTCCGCAAGCTTCATGAGTTCATAGGTAGAGATCGCATCGTCAGGATAGAGGGAAATGCCATAACTAAAACTTCCCATAAAACTTAAAGCATCTGACTTGATATTAAGGCATTCAAAATCTTGTCTAAAGGAAAGAATTTCTTTTTCAATTAGGGCTAGATCTGGTTCAGATACCAAACAAGCGAACTCATCACCCCCGAGACGTGCAGACACATCTATAAATTTGAGTCTTTTTTGAAGCATCTCAGTAAAGGTTTTGATATATACATCACCACTATGGTGCCCGTAGCTGTCATTTATGTGCTTCAGA
>NZ_JBVBZF010000162.1:0-7896 GCF_057447755.1 Fusibacter sp.
TATGTTTGACACTGTAGGAACACTTGTTGGTGTAGCCACTAAAGCAGATATGCTTGAAGATGGTAAAGTACCAAAAGTTAAGCAAGCTCTTTTTGCAGATGCAATCGGGACAACACTTGGCGCTATCTTCGGTACAAGTACAGTGACGACTTATGTAGAATCTGCAGCAGGTGTTGCTGAAGGTGGTAGAACAGGTTTAACCTCTGTTGTAACAGCTGGAATGTTTGCCGTGGCACTTTTACTCTCGCCATTGTTCATTATGATTCCATCAGCTGCAACGTCACCAGCCCTCATCTTAGTTGGTTTATTCATGATGAGTCCAATTAAAGAAATCAACTTTGATGATTTCACTGAAGCAATTCCAGCATTCTTAACATTTGTAATGATGCCTTTAACGTACTCGATTTCTGAAGGTATCGTATTTGGTGTTTTATCATATGTTGCTTTAAAAGTATTATCAAACAAAGGTAAGGAAGTACCTGTTTTAACGTACATCATTGCATTCGTATTCTTGATTAAAATCATCTTATAATAAGATAGACAGCCAAAGTAAACTCAGGTTAGAGCTGGGTCACTATTTAATGGCAGTTGATGATCAAAAAAACAAAAGCACATTAGAGACTCACTTTAGGTGACCTGCTAGTGTGCTTTTTTATGATTGGTAGGCTCAGAGTCAATTCTTGGACTGGGAAATCTAGACAAAAAAATATGCCTTTGCTATAATACAAAGGCAACAACCATATTTAAATCGGGGTTTGTGATTTAAGTATGTACAAAAAAATGTTAAATGGAATTAATTGCACGGGAATGCAATCTGCATGTTAATTATATCGAAATACGAAACAAAAATCAATTGTTAATAGAAATTAATTCATTTTTCTTGGAGGCACTGATGGCTGTAAAACTCACAACGCTTGTTATAGTATTTGTTATATACGCTTTTATCGGTTGGCTAACCGAAGTGGTTTATGCCTATTATAAAGAAAGAAAGTGGATCAATAGGGGCTTTTTATATGGTCCATTCTGTCCAATCTATGGCATTGGTGCCATTGCAATTTTTAGTATGGTAGAAGGCCTTAATGGATTAGTGGCAACAGGATCAGGTATGGGCTTGCCTGGAATATTTTTGATGGTATTCCTTGTGACTTCAAGCATTGAATGGCTTACAGGATATCTCCTAGAGAAGATGTTCCATGCAAAGTGGTGGGATTATTCTGATGAAAAATTTAACATTATGGGTTATGTCTGCTTAAAGTTTTCTATCTATTGGGCTTTCATTGGCGTTTTTGTGATTCAGATTGTCAATCCACTTATTATGCAGGGCATCTCCTTGTTGGAAGGTCCTTTATATGTGCCACTGGGCATAATGCTTGTGACTTATTTTACAGTAGATGGCTATAAGACCGTCAGAGGCATGATTAACTTGAGAAACTTGATTTTGGAACTTGAAAGAATCAGTGCACAGTTGAGACTTGATGTTGAGCGTTTGAGTCAGCCATTAAGACAAGAACTTGAACGTGTCAAAGGGGAAATTGAAGACAAGAGAATATCACTTTCAAGTGAACTAAAAGGCAGAATTGAAGATTTCAATTACGAGGTCATTGACAAAATTGAGCAAGAGCTAAAAGACCGTCTTGAATTTGTAGAAAATAACCTAAGAGAGACAATTGAAAAACGACAAAATGAAGCGGCAATTGTGAAAAATGAAGTTGCCGAAAAAATATATGGTTTAAGATTGTACCGTGCATTTCCAAGGATGAAGTCCATGAGACACCCTGAGCTTTTAAGACCAGTTCGAGAACTTTACCTGCGTAGAAAAAATTCTAAATAATGGGAACCTAATTGGATACTTTTCATAATGAACTCCGACGCCTTATCTTATAGACTATAAGAGAGAGTAGCGCGATTAAATAAGATGTGGAGTTGAGGCATGAAAAGAGTATTGGGTAACGGACTTATTGTAACGATGAACCCTAATAGAGATGTTTATTATGGGAGTGTTTTGATTGAAAATGACAAAATTCAAAGCATCGTAAAGCATGAGCCCTTTGAAAAGGAAAATAATTTTTTAGAGATAAAAACCTTGTTTGTTGAAGCAGATGAAGTTATAGATTGTACGGGCCAGTTGATTATACCAGGTTTGATTCAGACGCATACGCATTTGACCCAGACCCTATTTAAAGGCTTTGGTGATGACCTACAGTTAATGGATTGGTTAAAGACTAAAATATGGCCATCCGAAGCGGCCCATACAGCACGATCTAATTACATTTCATCCATGGTCGGGGTTGGTGAACTCATAAAGAGCGGCACGACAACCATTGTCAATATGGAAACGGTCAACCATACCGATTCAAGTTTTGAAGCCATTAAGGAAATGGGCATCAGGGCTATTAGTGGAAAATGTATGATGGATTACAATGAAGGTGTACCAAGTGGTCTTATGGAAGACATGGCTTCTTCAATTTCAGAGAGTAAGAGATTGATTAAAAAGTGGCACCAGACCAACAAGGGTTTGATTGAATATGCATTGGCACCAAGGTTTGTCGTTTCATGCTCAGAAGATCTTTTGAAAGAAAGTGTGAAATTGAGCCGTGAGTTTGATGTGAGACTTCATACCCATGCCTCTGAAAATAAGGGTGAAATTGCGATTGTTAGAAATAGAACTGGTATGGAAAACATTGAGTATTTAAAAAAGATTGGGTTTTTAGGAAAGCATGTAATCCTTGCCCATTGTATCCACCTGAACGAACTAGAAAAGCAATATTTGATAGACTCTGAAACTGTAATTGCCCATTGTCCAAGTTCAAACATGAAATTGGCATCAGGTTTTGCACCTGTTGAGGAATTGCTTCAAAGAGGGGCTAAGGTGACGCTTGGTGCAGATGGCAGTCCTTGCAACAACGAACTCAACATGTTCATGGAAATGAGAATGGCAGCCTTGATTCACAAGGGCAACCAACTGGATTCTACCATTATGAATGCCAGAAAGGTCTTTGAAATGGCAACCATAAGGGCGGCAGAAGCCCTTGGAAAGGCATCCGAAATCGGCAGTATTGAAAGTGGTAAAAAAGCAGACATTGTCACTTTAAGAGTCGACCGTTTGGAATCCATGCTCGTGCCACTAGATGTTGAGAACGTCTATGCCCAAATTGTTTATAATGCATCTAATAGAGATGTATGTCACACTGTGATCAATGGCGAGCTCCTGGTATCCGATCACCAGCTTTTAAGGATTTCAGAAAGAACATTATACAATGAGGCGAGGGAAGTGGTACTGGGCTTCCTGCCAAATCAATAGATTTTAATAACATCCAAGGTGAAACGCATTTTTCACTTTGGGTGTTTTTTTATGGCCTGATGCATATAAGTTGAACTTTGAAATATTGGCTTTCAAATAAGCCCTATATGTTGGTAGGAAGCGCCTTTAGGCCGCCTTAAAAATTAGAGCTTCTTTTTGAGAGACTTTGTCCTAAATGTGGCTATTTTTACCTATTTAAGATATAATAATACCAATGATTAGGGAGGCAATATGGTTTTAAAATCAAGTCATTTTGAACCGGTATCAACTTTTGAATGCGGTCAATGTTTTAGATGGGAAAAATGTGAAAATGGGTATAGGGGAATTGTAAAAGGTGCTGTACTTACCCTTAGACCGGATGCTAGAGACTACCGGGTTGAAATTGAAAAGGCCTTGTATCCAATTGAGGATGCCTATTTAGCACATTATTTTGACGAGCATGCGGATTATGACTCTATTTGGAAACATTTAAAGAAAAAAGACCGTTTTCTCAAAACGGCAGTTTCAAATTATAAGGGCATGCGCCTCTTAAACCAAGAGCCTTTTGAGACACTTATAACCTTTATTATTTCAGCAAATAACAATATTCCGAAAATTAAAATGAGCGTTGAGGCACTATCGCAGCGGTTTGGCACCTATATCGGCACCATTGACGGTCGTGAATATTATAGTTTTCCCACGGTTGAGGCATTGGCAGAGGCCAGTTTAGAAGCACTCCAGGTCAAAGGCATTGGCTATAGAGCTAAAGCAGTTTCGCTTACAGCAAAACGAATATTAGAGGAAAGCATAGATCTTGAGAAAATGCGTCAACTTTCTTACATAGAATCAAAGAATGAATTGACGAAGTTTTATGGGGTTGGGGAAAAGGTAGCAGACTGTGTATTGCTTTTTAGCTTGGGACATAAGCAAGCCTTTCCCATTGATACATGGGTAAAAAAAATGCTTCAAACCCTGTATGAAGTAGAGGACCATCCAAGGGCTTACAAGGATTTTGTTGAAAATTATTTTACGGATTACGGTGGCTATGCTCAACAGTTTCTCTTCTATTATATGAGAGAAAATAAGAATGGGATTGGTGATATAAAATGAAGACGATGGATGTATTTTTAGCAAGGCAACCCATCTTTAATGTCAAAAAGCGCGTCGTCGCATATGAAATCTTATATCGACAGGGTGTTAAAAACATCTACGAAGAAGACTTTGATGGGGATCTTGCAACCACCACTGTTGTATCAGATGCGCTTGTAAATTTTGGTATGGAAGGGTTAACCGGTGGTAAGAAGGCTTTTATTAATTTTACTAAGAATCTACTTATGGAGGATTTACCCCTTTTAATTTCGCCGGATGCTTTAACCATAGAGATTCTTGAAACGGTTGAGGTAGATGACCGTTTTGTGGAAAAAATTAAAAATCTAAAAGAAAAGGGCTATACCATTGCCCTCGATGATTTTGTAGACAATGAAAAATTTGATGCCATTTTACCCTATGTGGATATTGTAAAAGTTGATTTTTTAGTTTTGGGATTTGAAGGCCGAAAAATCGTGGCAGATAAATACAAAAGCAAAGGGATTAAGCTCTTAGCTGAAAAAGTGGAAACATACCGAGATTTTGAAGAAGCGGTGAGCTTTGGTTATGAATTGTTCCAGGGATTTTTCTTCGAAAAGCCTATCATTTGTAGAAGCAAGGGCATCAACGTGTCTACCTTTAATTATATGGAGATTCTCAAAGAAACTGTAAATGACGAACCGAGCTTTGATAAGTTGTCAGAAATCGTTAAAAGTGATATGTCCTTGGCTTATAAGCTCCTTAGATTGATTAATTCGCCTGCATTTTATTCCAACAGCGAAATCACCAGTATAAATCATGCCCTTACCATGCTGGGGTTAAATGAAATTAGAAAATGGGTAACCCTGATTATGCTCAGAGACATTAGCTCGGAGAAACCAGAGGAAATCATCAAGGTTTCATTGATCAGGGCTATATTTTCAGAGCAAGTATCACGTCATTTTGGGCTTGAACACAGAGAAACTGAAGCCTTTCTCCTTGGATTGTTCTCCCTGATTGACACCATAATGGAGAAACCCTTGTTTGAGGTCTTGGAACAGTTGCCACTAAAAGAAGATGTAAAAAGTGCCCTTATGGGGGTTAAAAATCCATTTCATGACCTCTTAAGACTCTTAAAATACTACGAAAAAGGCAATTGGGATATGATTATCGATATCACAGAAGACCATCAGGTAGATTATTCTGTGATCAATCAGCTCTATCTTGATGCAGTGATTACAGCATCTAAAATGATGAATGAGATGTAAATTTAAACAAATTGTTAATTTGTTAGCACTCTATCAAAACGAGTGCTAAAAATGCTTGATTTTTTGATGAACATGTATTATGATGAGAATGTGCTCTAAATAAAGGGTTATGCATTGATATTTGCATACTTAAGTATTGGCAAATGATTTAGAGGAATATATAATTTGAATGTTTAGAGGAGGCAGTTTTTATGTTAAAACCATTAGGAAAAAGAGTTATTATTAGGAAATTAGAAGCAGAAGAGAAAACAGCAAGTGGTATCGTTTTACCATCTCAAGCAAAGGAAAAGCCTCAAATGGCTGAAATCGTAGCTGTTGGAAAAGAAGTTGAAGACGTAAAAGTCGGTGATAAAGTCGTATTTAAAAAATATGTAGGTACTGAGATAAAGGTAGATAACGAAGAACTTACAATTTGCGAATTAGAGGATATTCTCGCAATCGTAGAGTAAAAGATTGATAAGGTTTTAATGATATAGGAGGATATAAAAATGGCTAAAGATATTAAATTCGGTGAAGATGTCCGTAAAAAACTTGAATCGGGTGTGGATAAATTAGCAAACACAGTTAAAGTGACTTTGGGGCCTAAAGGCCGTAATGTTATATTAGAGAAAAAATATGGATCACCTCTTATCACCAATGACGGTGTGACCATTGCAAGAGAAATTGAACTTGAAGATCCATTTGAAAACATGGGTGCTCAATTGGTTAAAGAAGTTGCGACTAAGACAAACGATGTGGCAGGTGATGGTACAACAACTGCAACAATTTTAGCGCAAGCAATCATTAGAGAAGGTTTAAAGAACGTAGCAGCAGGTGCTAACCCAATGATTCTTAAAACGGGAATCGAGAAAGCGGTAACGGTTGCTGTAGAAGTGATTAAAAGCGAGAGCATTCTCATTGAAAATAAGAAAGATATTGAGGATGTAGCGTCGATTTCAGCTGCAGACAGAACTGTTGGTGCAATCATCTCTGAAGCGATGGAAAAAGTCGGTAAAGACGGCGTTATCACAGTTGAAGAGTCTAAGACAAACAGCACTCAACTCGAAGTGGTTGAAGGTATGCAATTTGACAGAGGCTACTTATCACATTACATGGTTACAGATCCTGAAAAAATGGTAGCAGTACTTGAAAATCCATTTATCATGATCACAGATAAGAAAATCACAAATATTCAAGAGATTTTACCTGTCCTTGAGCAAATCGTCCAAGGTGGCGGCAAACTTTTGATTATTGCTGAAGATATTGAAGGCGAAGCCTTAACAACTTTAATCGTAAACAAATTAAGAGGTACATTTGACTGTGTTGCTGTTAAAGCACCAGGCTTTGGCGATAGAAGAAAAGCAATGCTTCAAGATATTGCAATCTTAACAGGTGGTGTTGTGATTTCAGACGAGCTTGGCTACGATCTTAAATCTACAACGCTTGATATGTTAGGCCGTGCAAAATCAGTTAAAATTGACAAAGACAACACAACGATCATCGATGGTTTAGGCGATAAAGCCCTTATCGATGAAAGAGTTGGTCAAATCAAAATGCAACTTGATGAGACAACATCTGAGTTTGACCGTGAAAAATTACAAGAAAGACTTGCTAAACTTGCAGGTGGTGTTGCTGTAATCCAAGTAGGTGCTGCAACTGAAGTTGAAATGAAAGAAAAGAAACTCAGAATAGAAGATGCTCTTAATGCAACACGTGCTGCTGTTGAAGAAGGTATTGTACCAGGTGGTGGTACAGCGCTGATCGCTGCAATTTCTAAAGTGGTTGACCTAGCTCAAACGCTTGTGGGCGATGAAAAAACAGGTGCCCTTATTATTGCAAGAGCGCTTGAAGAGCCAGTTAGACAAATTGCCTTCAACGCTGGCCTTGAAGGTTCAGTAGTTGTTGAGAAAGTTAAAGATGCAGAAGTGGGCATCGGCTTTGATGCACTTAAGGGTGAGTACGTGAACATGATCAAAGCGGGTATCGTTGACCCTACTAAGGTGACGCGTTCAGCGCTTCAAAATGCAGCTTCAATCTCGGCGATGTTCTTAACAACAGAAGCTGGTGTTGTGGATATTAAAGAAGAAAACGACATGGCTGCTATGGCAGGTATGGGCGGTGGAATGCCGGGGATGATGTAGACGAAATTTGATGTAATTTTCGGGGCAAGAAGTCCTCACTGCGTTGCGGATTGCCCCTCACATCACATCAAATTTCTTCGTATGGTGAGAATAGCAAGAAGTCCTCGCTTCGCTGCGGATTGCCTTTCAAACATGAATCAAACGCTCCGTATGTAAGACAAGA
>NZ_JBVBZF010000163.1:0-7831 GCF_057447755.1 Fusibacter sp.
CAGATATAAGATTGATTATCTCTGGAACCTTTGAATTTACCGCAGTGAATTGACTAGAATTAACTGTAAGTCCGTGTGCTTCCAAAATGTATTGTAGTACTCCAGCCCCGCTTTTAGCCCCAGTCATGTTGTCTATGACAATTAACGGAGTGTCCACCCGTATATCCGTAGTGGCCGCATCAAAAGTAAGCTTGACTAAACGATGCCCTCCGGGGGTAATTTCACTAATCGACACGGTAGGAAAAGCGCCTATAGTTTTTGTAGGATTCACGTTAATTACTTTAATATTCAAGTTAATGGTTATTGTATCATATACAAACGTCCCTGACGTCCGTTCGATTGTAGTATATGCATCGTTTTGATTTAATACTAACCCTAGATCAGTGGCCAACGGTGACCCCGAGGTCTTACTTAAATTAACTGCTTGCCCAATAAAATAATTGGGGATTGCTGTGTAAGATTGAATTTTAGTTAATAGCCTTACTGCGGTCGTCGGGGTATAAATTTGAGTGTTGGAAGCTAAACTTTGATAGCTCGGTATTTTTCCAATAATCATCACTTTATCAGTAATAGGAATTGGTTTGATAATGGAATCGATACCCTGAAAGGCAATGGGTCCGACTAAAGGGGGTACTAACGGTGTACCAATGACAGTCCCTGAATCCGCGGAACCTTGTCCCTCTCTGGTATATGGTGTAGATGTACCAAATATCATAGGAATTGCTTGGCCGTAATATAGATCGGGAATATTACTCCCAGTATAATACGATGAACTATGAGAGGGGTCTACTGTAACTAAATAATCTGGGTCTCCAAAAGTCGCTAATTGATCGAGCGCTGTATTTGGCTTTTGAATATTCAGACTAAACCCTGATTCAGATAACCGCTGACTCATTGTTTGGGCCTTGAGAACCAAAGTAGTAGCCTTGTATATATAAACTTGTTGCCATTCAAAGCTAATGGGTAATTGTGCTAATTGTTGCCAACTATCTCCCAATGCTATTGTAAGATCGGAAGCTACCGTAGTGGCATAACCGCGCTCCAATTGATCCATAGAACGGGTAATAGTGGGAGCGCGGGCCAACCTGGGTTCCCAGAATCGATCGGCACTAAGACTATCTGTGGGATCTTTAGGTGCAAGGGCTCCACTAGTATTTGCTACAAGATACAACCGAAATTTAATTTTAATTTTGTTCCCACTAACAGCATTGGGAATGCTTATGGTTTTATTGGCAAGGCTATAGGTAAACGTTGCATCGTTTACATCATTGCGCCACACCTGAATCACTTCGGCAACAAATGAGGCCGATTTACCAGTAAAATCAAATATGTCTGTGATATTTGCAATACCGTCAACAGTTACAAACATGATTATACGCTCTCTATAATATGACAGGCTATTTCTGAACTTGATCGACTCGTCACAGTGTCATTATACCCCATGGTAATGGGATAATCTCTAACCAAAGAAAAGTAGATATCACTGGAAGGAATGGCCCCTAACACCGGGGTATAATTACCCATTATTAGGGATAGATTATAACCAGTACTAGCGGTCAAAATAGGTTTTTTAGCAAAAACAAATCTCATTCTACCTATTTGATTGCCCGGAACTTGACCTAATTGAATTGTATCAGACGTAACGGTTTTGCTACCGGTGGTGATTGATAATTGCGCCGTAGCCCCCACTAAGCTACCTTGTTTGTAAAAAAATAGTTGAATTCTATCGAGTACCGTGTTGCGGTCGGGAGTGATGGTGGCAATGACAGCCGTCTCGTTATTTTGATCCATAATAATATGACTTACCGGGTTACCAAAACTTTCAAAAGTAGGCATTATAATACCTCTCTTACATCATATGATACATCAAAAACAGACGTTTTTACATGTTTAAACCTGGGCAGACTGCCGAAATAAGTTAAAAAATGGCTGTCCTCTGGTCCAAAACAAGCCTCAGTTGGGTCAAGCGAAAAAATAAAAGGAGTAAACAATCCTACTTGCTGAATTGTAGTTTCAATTTCTTTTTTTGTTTCTTTCGAGAGAAATCTATGATTTAAACCTGTAAACTGACTATACTGGGGTCTTTGACTAGCATAAAGTACCCCTGAATCGGAGGTTTGGATGATCGATTGATCAACAGGTTCAATACTAAACCCGCGTTGAATATTGTACTCGAAGGTTAGTGCATCTCCCAAGAAAATGTAATTTATAAATAAGTCATCGGGGTTTGTGCTATCATCGAAAACAATATTCCAATACCTATATTGCAAACCCTCGGGGTTTGCATCCGTGTCTAAATAAAGAAAAACCCCATTATCATAGATAGTTGCCTCTTGATTAAAGGGTTCGGTGCCATCAAACAAATTGATCATATTGCCTTTTAAGGTAATTGTTGCTGAAGGAGATACCCCCAAATTCGCGTTTGAGGGGCCGAAAATGGCAAAAAGACTGACATTTCCATTATACCCTAAGTCAATTGTTACTGTGAAAGACTTTGATCCCGGGTTCCAAGGTAAGGCGCGTTTCCCGTCACTAGCAGTTAACGCATTGGCAAATGGAAAGGAGCCATCATCAGGAGCTACAATCGTAACTCCTGCGGTAAGTAATTGATTATTATCATAAATTCTAGCTTTAGTACTTCTCATGCTATTTGTCCGTTTCGCTTTAGTTCAGTAATTACACTTGCTAACTTACGGCCGTCGATATCTATTGTATTAGCTACTTGCGTTGGGGCCTGTAGAACATTTAATATCGCTTCCAGGATTTGTACCATTACTGAATTATCTTGGGGGGAGTTACTTGTACTCGATTGAGTTGATAAAAAATTATCAAGCTTAGCCGTTGTTGTACGATCTACTATGAGTTCTCCATTAGCTAACATTGCTGGTACGGTGTCGCGGCTACTGTCAGCACCCTTCACTCGTACAGCGCCCCCACTAGCCAATCCAAGAGCGCCCCCAATATCAGCAAAACCGCCCCCAATATCACCACCGATAAATTTACCGAAAGTACCCCCTTGGCCAAACTTACCTAGATCAAAATTTGATAAAACGTCTGCAAATTTTTGAAAAGCATCAGTTATAATCTGTACAGCAGAGGCAAAACCGTCAAAAATTGGACTAAGAAAGTTTGCAATTGGTCGTACCAACTCAGCTATTTTTTCTTCCAATGCATTTAAAAAGGCTACCGCCCCTTGAACCAGCAATTTGGCAAAAACTTCCTGTAATCTAACTTGTAATTTAACCAATCCCTCAACAATTGCTAAACTGATTTTAGGGGCATTTTCAACTAGAGTTAAAATCACGTCAGGCATTGCATCTGATAGCGATTGAATTATTTCAGGTATTGCTTTAACAAATCCCTCTACAAATAACTTAAACGCCTCAGGGTCACGCGCAACATCTAGTAAAGCTGTTACAAATTGACCTGCACCGGGTAAGAAAATATCAGTGACGGCTCCGGCTGCACTACTAACAGCTGCGGCCCCTGCATCCATAATATTTTCTTTTTGTTTTTTAGTTAGCTCTTCCTTTTCTTTCTCTAGCTGTACTAACTCTTCTTGAATTTGTTTTTGTTCTTTTAAAAACTCAGCATTAAATTGCCCGACATTTTTTATATGCGTTGATTCAAGTTTTGCTCTCTTTTCTTGAATCTCTAGTGTCTTAGCCTCAATAGCGTCTAGGTCCGAGCGCATTGTTTTTGTGCCGCTAACTAATATATTAGTTAAATCTTTAGAAAAAGTAATTAGAACGGATGCGGATTCCTGCAATTTGGTTTTGATTTTATTTAAGTAGTCATCGATTGCTTTTGATTGAATTTTTGGGACTAACGTGGCACCCACCTTAAAATCAATCTTAGTATCTGCAATGGCTTTACTAAACTGTCGTATCTTAGATTCTACTTTATCTACAGCACCTACAACTTTGGTAACAAGACCGCGTTCGCTTTCATCAAAGCTAAAAGCATCTTCAAAATTTGCTTTTATTTCTTTTGATCTATCGTCCACCCTCTTTGCGATGGCATCTGTGAAATCTTCATAAATTTTTTGAGTGCGTTGGGCGTCCTTAACTGTTTCCTCGGAACCGAAAAATGATCCGGCTTTCTCGCGCAGAAAGGCTACCGCTTGAACCGTTTTTCCGACTGCAAATATAAGGGTATCAATACCATTAAGAAAAACTTTGAAACTACCTGCGGCTAAATTAACAAATGTGTCAATGAATTTAGCCATTTGTGCAAAGTTTGTGGAAAAACCTTTAGCTAAATCAGCAATATAATTTAGAACTTCGACCACAATATCGCGAAAACCTTCAGCTAATGTTTGCCTATTTTCATCAACAAACTTACCCAATTGTTGGACTAATTCGGTAGAGAATCGAAGAGTTTGCTTTACAACCGGATCAAAGATGCTACCAATACTTGCAAAAGTGTTAGTAATATTGTCTTTTAGGGTAGAAAATAACCCGCTAGAAGTTTGCGAGAGTCGTTGTAGAGACCCTTCGAACATACCCCCAGCGCCGGCCATTGCTTCAAAAGCTTTTAAAACATCGTCGGAGGAAATTTTACCTTGTTTTCTAAGGTCTTCTAGTGAAGATTCCGCCACTCCAAGGCTTTTAGCCAATGCGGGGCCTACATTAATACCTCTTTCAACTAATTGTAGGAACCGCTCCCCCGTCAACCTACCTGCAGCTTGAATTTGTCCAAAGATGATTGCAAGTTCACTGAGATCAGATCCCGTTCCAGCCGCTAAATCCCCTAATAATTTTAATCGAGGAAGCACTTTATCTTGTTCAGTTCCAAAGGCTAGTAGTGATCTTGCACTTTTAGCAATTCCCTCTAATTGAAATGGGGTAGCGGCTGCAAAGTCTCGTAATTTCTGTACTTGTCTGTTGGCGGCTTCAGCTGACCCAGTAAAAGCAATGAATTGTGTGGTAAGATCTTCTATACTAGCGGCGGCTTCAAGGGCTTCTGAAGCTAATTTTACCCCTACAAATGTCGATATTGCAGTAACTGCAGCACCCACCCCGGCAGCTACCTTCGTAACGGAGCCAACCATTTTTTTCAAACTAGCTGTAGCTTTACTTGCCTGGGTTGTGGCTCGACCAAGGTTACTTTCAATTTTTGACACGGACTTAGCTACACTATTTGCACTTTTTTCTAGGGAATCGAATGCATTATCGAGACGCTTAAGGGTCTTATCAATATTAGTTTGCAAACGCAAATCTAGATCAATATTGTTTGCCATAACTCCCTCTATTTTTTAATTTTACTGCTTAACTCATTGATTTTATCATAGATTGTGTAAACCCTATCAAGAGTTTTAAGGTCCATGGGTGGGGCCGGTACCCCGAGGGCCTTACATTTCATGATGGTATTATAAATTTGCATGTAATGACTTGCTTTTTCCAACTCATTTAATGTAAATAAGCCCTCGGGAATAGGTGCTTTGGTGGCAATCAATGTGGCCACTTGCCTAATTACTTTTTTTCCGATTCTTCGACCTCAGAATCATTGACATTAATCATAGATTCAAGTACGTGTTGAGCAATTGGCATAAATGCAAAATTGCTCAGTACTATCTCCCATGTATCCACACACTGTCCTTGATACTCCATATCCACAGAAGTAACTAACTCGTCCATTCTTTTATAAACATCGACTAGCGTCTTCAGTCGATCTTTGTCAGACTGGGATTTTAGATCAAGAACCAGTGAGGAGAACTCTAGCCCTTGCTCAATTGAAGGGCTTTTGACTGTAATTGAACCATACTTATTTGGGATTACTTGTGAAAACATGTGTTTGATTCCTTTATAATTATACTAGGTTAATTGCTATATCCTTAGTAGCCGATGCAACATGCCCAGTGATTGTCATCTCTGCGACTACAAGTCCATCACTATCCGAAATGATGCTAGTTGTAACTGAGCCTGAAGCAATGTATAGATTAACGCACTGTCCCGGTATCCAATTGCCGGCTGATTTAGGTCCATGAACCCATTGTGCTGCAACATCACTGTTTCGTTGGACGGCATTAAAAAGATCAATTTCGTCTTTTTTGAAAGTGAAGGTGGCTGAAATTTCAACCGCTCTACCACTTAAAATTGATCCGCTAATGCCTGATTCGGCGCAGTAGCTTAGGTCGTCTGTCTTATCACCGGTGATTGTTATTGACACATTGGAGCCATCTCGACAAAAGTTTTTATCGAATGTGCCGACAAAAAACTCGTTACCCTTTACAACTAAGGGGCTTTGGGCATCATAAGTAGGGGTAACCGGCGCTTCCCAGGTTTGTACATTATCCGCAGTATAGCTGGTAGCGCCGGTGTCATCCGCGGCTACACTAAAACCAAGGGTGCCACCTGCCGTATTAGCGGCATTCGTTCCAGTATTCCATAATAAACTAAAAATAGTTCCATCTGAACTAATAACAAACTTTGACCCTGTGTACGTACAACTAATCGTATTAGTAGATACTGCGGTCATTCTAGCAGCTATATGTGCAGCCAGTTCCTCTGGGTGATCATAAACCCCTTCATCTAGAATGGCTGCTACGGTTCCACTATCGTCCGTGAAATCAATATACTTCGTCGAGGCCGTAATACGAATTGGGTCGAAATAGTATTTAATACCATCAATGCCAAACTCTACCGTTGCTAATTCAGTAGCCGGGAAGTTTGCTGTCATGGAAGTTGTACGACATCCCGCTATCGCTTGTTTGAAACCAGAACTTGTATCAGACGCTTGAAAATGGTGGACAGAGTAAGTAGGGTGGCCCGTTCCCTTTGCCTCATAAAACACCGCCTTACCTAAGTTCGTACCACTGGCTGGGGCATTTTGAAGATTAAAGGCAAGATATAGGCGATCGGTTCCTGTGTCAACGGAATAAATATTAGCAATTTCGTGTGGAAAACTCGCGTGCTTAATCAAAACAGCCTGGCCCGCTACAAAAGCCCCGGCCGCTGCATCGCCAGTATTCAACTGCAAAAAGGCACGATTTGAAGCGTCACCAGCACTAGAACCAGCAATAACCGCGTACTCAGTGGCAAATTCTGTGACCTCCCCTAATAGTGATTCAATCATAATAGAGTAATCTGGCTTTTGACCCTCTACTCCGGAATGTTTGAAATATTTAGGGATAGAACTAGTTGGACTCTCTCTGCTGACAAAAGCCTTAGAAGCGCCTATGTCATTTATCAATTCATCAGATTGAATTGTTTCGGTCGCACCTTCAACTGAAAATCCTTCCCGTAATACTGTAAAATGTGTAGCTAAGGTAGGGTCAATTAAGGTGCCTTCAGTAGTCTCTTCGACCACGGCTAGCACACTTGATTTGGTTTGAAAAGGCATTGATTAGGCTCCTTAATCTTGGGTTCTAATAGTATAGTTGGTAACAATATATATGAATTTTTCCACCCCATTGAGAGGTGAATTATAAATGTCTGTCTGAGTGACAAATGCCGGGGCAGTGACTCCATTAAAAAATACTTGGGCCATGGAACTGCCAATAAGTAAATTAGGTTTGTCGAGAGCCTGGCGCAAAAGAATTTCATCATTGTGAGCATCTTTAAGTGCTGTAATAAACCCGGCTGAATCATTTTGTAATCTGGTGGTATCCTTGGTAATTATTACACTTAAAGAGTATTGTGTGATAACGTCTTGACATAATTCATCAAGAGGGCTCGGTATCGCCTCACCAAGAAGTATTCCCCACCCGCTTTCCAGCGTAGCATCAGCATTCATATTAAGATTAATTGAATCAGCTATTTCTGTGGAACCGGGTAATGTTGCAGCTATCGTGGTACGAAATTGGTCTATAACCGAACTAATTAAGGCC
>NZ_JBVBZF010000164.1:0-7786 GCF_057447755.1 Fusibacter sp.
ACGAAGTTTTAGAGGATATTGCCAATAGAGACAATGGTAAAATACCATATTATTTGAAAGATGGCACTTCACTTAAGTTAGAACGAAACTACAGTGGCGATACTAAGTATCAAAAATATCAGTACCCTCACGCCTTTGAGGACCATTATGTCAAACAGCAGTATTTACCTGATGAAATTAAGGATAAACGCTATTATAGACCGACCGATTTGGGTCATGAAGCGGTAATTAAGGCATATCTCAATCGTACAAAGTACTCAGAGTAAAGGCCATTAGGTGTGATCACTTAAAAGTAAAAAAAGCCCATTATATCTGACTTTGAAAAAGAATCTTTGACATTTACATGTCATAAAAAAAGCTCTTATAGAAAATGAAAGACTTTCAAATTCTAAAAGAGCTCTTTATTTTTTTTTTTTTATTTTAAGTAGCGTAAATTTACGCATTGGACTTTTCGATTCTAGAACTGACCATTAATCTACTTTATCCTCTTCTGGCGCTTCAGGAAGTTCTTCATCTAAAACAGCATCTTGAGCAACTTCAGGTTTAGCTTGTGACTTTGTTTCACAACAAGTTGCATCACAGCAACCATCGTCGTCACAACATTCTTCATCACAACACTCATCATCGCACTCGTCGTCACAGCAACAGCATAAATCATCGCAACAATCGCCAAATGGGAGTTTGTCTTTTAATGACAATACAGATTGCTTTAAATCATTGAAGCGTTCTTTTAAGAAATCAGTCTCTTCAGCAAGTCTTTCCTTGTATTCCACCTCAGCGAGCTTAGGTAGTACATATTTTTTAGCACAGTATCCAGCAGCGGCACCGACAATCAGGCCTACTAAAAGATTTGCAGTTTGTCTTTGTTCTGAGCGCGCTAACATATCTTCATAGTATTGTCTTTCTTCTTCCATTCTTTTATTGTATTTAAACATAATACCTACCTCCACTTTTTTTTAACTATTACCCCAATTATAAGCAAATATCACAAAAATGTCTTAAGAATTCTATAAAATATAATATAATAATAATATAAGCGTCATATTGTGGAGGTGAAGATAATGATATATGTTTTTATCGCAAGTGGATTTGAAGAAGTAGAAGCGCTTGCAACTGTAGACGTTCTTAGAAGGGCAGAGCTTGAGACAAAAATGGTTGGTGTGAATGGACTTGAAATCACAGGTGGACATGGGATTAGTGTAAAAGTGGACTGTAGTATTGACGATATTTCAAGCCTAGAAGATGCTCAGGTTCTCGTATTACCTGGTGGTGTACCTGGCATTCATAATTTGAAGGCAAGCGAGAAACTTGAATCTTTAATTCGCAAGCAATTTGAAAGAGATGCATACGTGGCGGCAATTTGCGCGGCACCTTCAGTCCTTTATGATTGGGGCTTGATTGATCAGAGAAGGATAACGGCGTATCCGAGTTATTTGGCTAAGCTTGACCGCTGTTTTAAAGTTCCTGAGGATGTCGTAGTGGATGGCAAATTAATTACAGGCAAAGGTGTCGGTGTGGCACTAGAATTTGGGCTAAAGATTGTATCTGAATTAAAGGGTGAGGCGTTTGCAAATGAGCTTGGTCAAAAGATGGTCATGCCCAACAAGTGAAAGTAGGTAATTTATGTGCACAATAATATTTGCGCTTAATCAACATCCGCATTATAAATTGATATACCTTGGAAACCGAGATGAGTTTAAGGCTAGACCCACAGCACCTTCTGCCTACTGGGAAGATGAACCAAAGCTTTTAGCAGGAAGGGATTTAAAAGCATGTGGCACTTGGCTTGGCCTCACAAGGGATAAGAGAATATCCTTTTTAACTAATTATAGAGATTTTAAACGCATTAAGGAAAATCAGGCATCAAGAGGCGGTCTCACTTTTGATTATCTGAGGGGTGAAACCTCTGCTTTGACATTTCTAAATGATTTGAAAGCAAATGAAACAAGTTATAACCCCTACAATCTAGTGGTTGGCAATTTTGATGAGCTCTATTTTTACTCAAATGTGGAAGATGAAATCAAAAAGGTGGAAGATGGTATACACGGTTTAAGCAATGCCCATCTGGATACACCTTGGTATAAGGTGGAGAAGGCGAAAAAAAGACTTCAACACCTTATTGAAAAAGATCAAATTGATGTAGAAGCCTTGTTTGAAATACTTGATGATCGGGAAATACCGCCAGATCAATATTTACCAGATACCGGAATTGATATTGAGCTCGAAAGAAACCTATCAAGCATATTTATTGATCTTGATACTTATGGCACCATCTATCAAACGGTTATTTTAGTGGACCAAGACGATAAGGTAACTTATGTTGAACGCTTTATGGACTCAGACCATAAATGGACAAGTCATACCCTAAAAATATAATTAATTTTGACGCCAATAGATTTCTGAGGCGTCTTTATTTTTAGTGCCCTTAGCGATAATCTCTTCATCTGTGGTACCAGTACCAACAGAAATCACCAACTCATAATAATCGTAAAGGTCTCCGAGTGTGCCGATTCCAGGGCCCTTTAACTCGGAATAAGTTGCGGATGCTGCGCCCGAAAGTGCTTTTAAGACATCTGTTGCAATATCTTGGCAGCGTTTTTCAGATGTACTTGGCTTGACGAGGATGCCAAGACCAATCGTCCCCCCTTGTGGCGTGATGATAATGCTGGAAACATCATGGTTTTTAAGGCCTTCGTTTGTGGCAACTTCTATCATTTTTTCTGTTACAGGGAACTCGAGATCAGGCACTTGACTATCACCAGATTTAGAGGAATCAAAAACTTGATCACCACCCTCAAGGGTTTCCTTGCCTTCTAGATTGACGTTTATGTCCTCGTATGGATTGCTGAGTTTAAAGATGTAGATGCCTAGGATGACCAGTAAAAGAATGCCAACGACAAGTTTATAATTGACTTTAAAGGGCTTTTTCTCAGGAACAATTGGCTGAGGATTAAGCTCTTTTATTTTTCGGTCTAAGCGTTCTTTTATGGATTCAAAGCGTTCGACAGTACCAGATATCTGATCTTCTTTTATGAGCTCAATTGCTTTATTGCAGATGACAAGTGCTTCGTCATACCGGTGCCTTTTTTCTAAAAGACGGATGCCGCTTTCGTAGGTTTTTGATATTTTAGGTGTATAGTTCGCAAAAATCTCTTGGTATATTTCTAGAGCGATTTCTTCATTTATGAGTTCCATCTTCTGAGCTTTTTGAGTTAAAGTATAAAGTTCATTGAGTCTTTCTGACATTTAAACACCTCATTCTACATAGTCTAATATTATTATCGGCATAATTCGACAAAATGTTAACAATTAATTCATAAGATAATGGCGTTTTAAAGTTGACTCAAATAATCGGATATATTATAATTAAGATGATTTCATAGTAAATAACTAGGAATTGAAGGAGAGGATAAATTTGAAACTATCAACGAGAGGCCGTTACGGTTTGAAAGCCATGTTTGATTTGGCATCACATTATGGTGAAGGGCCAATATCTCTTACAAGTATATCGGAACGCCAAGCAATATCTGTAAACTATTTGGAACAGCTTATATCACCACTTCGCAAGGCTGGCCTTGTGACAAGTATTCGTGGTGCACAGGGTGGCTATATGCTTGCTCGACCAGCAAGTGAAATTACAGTAGGCGTCATATTGACAACTTTGGAAGGTCCTCTTGCTCCAACTGACTGTGTTATTGAGGATGATGATGGTGAAACCTGTGATCATTCACAATATTGTGTCACAAAGGTTATTTACGAAAAAATTTATGAAAGCATCACAAGTGTTGTAAATTCAATTACTTTACAGCACATGTTAGATGATTATGAACAAAATCAAGACAGTCATATCATAGAAACAATCTGTGAATGTAAATAATGTTGATATTCTGGCGAGAAAGTATCAAATTAATGAAATAATATGTTTATGAGGAGGGTTCTTATGAAAAGGATCTATATGGACTATTCAGCAACAACTCCAGTAAAAAAAGAAGTTTTAGATGCAATGATGCCTTACTTTACAGAGACGTTTGGAAATGCATCGAGTATACATGGATTTGGACAAGATGCAAAACGTGCCCTTGAAGCTGCAAGAGCAACCGTTGCATCTACCATGGGCACAACAGCGGATACCCTTTACTTTACAGCGGGTGGTTCAGAGTCTGACAACTGGGCGCTAAAGGGTGTAATGCGTGCCAATAAGGCAAAAGGTAATCACTTGATTACAACTAAGATAGAGCATCACGGTATTCTTCATACTTGTACTGCCCTTGAAAAAGAAGGTTTTGAAGTCACTTATCTTGATGTGGATGGACAAGGTAAAATTAGCCTTGAGGCTCTTGAAGCTGCGATTAACGAAAAGACAGTTATGATTTCAATTATGTTCATCAACAATGAAATTGGAACAATGCAAGATGTAAAAGCAATTGGAGAAATTGCCAAAAAGCATAAAGTGATCTTCCATACAGATGCAGTTCAAGCTTATGGAAACGTTAAAATAGATGTGAATGAACTCGGTATTGACTTAATGAGTATCTCAAGTCATAAAATATATGGCCCTAAAGGTGTAGGCGCTCTTTATATAAGAAAAGGCATTAAAATTCAAAATATCATCGAAGGTGGTGCCCAAGAGCGGAACCGTAGAGCTGGTACTGAAAACGTAGCAGGTATCGTTGGTTTTGCAAAGGCTGCTGAACTAGCCATGGCTGGCCTTGATGCCCATATCGAAAGGTTATCGGCATTAAGAGACAGACTGGCAAAGGGCATCATTGAAAGCATAGATTATTCAAGATACAATGGACATCCTACGGATAGACATCCAGGTAATGTCAGTGTATGCTTCGAGTTTATAGAGGGTGAAGCCCTTCTACTCAGTCTTAACGCTAAGGGCATTGCGGGTTCAAGTGGTTCAGCTTGTACTTCAGGATCGCTAGATCCATCACATGTTCTTTTGGCAATAGGTTTACCACATGAAATCGCACATGGCTCTTTAAGACTTTCAATCGGCGACTTCACAACAGAAGAAGATGTGGATTATGCAATTGAAGCTTTAAAAGAAGTTGTTCATAAATTGAGAATGATGTCACCACTATATGATAGAGTTTTAGGAGGAAAATAAGAATGTATACAGAAAAGGTAATGGATCATTTTATGAATCCTAGAAATGTTGGCGAAATTGAAAATGCCGATGGTGTAGGCGAAGTTGGTAACGTCAAATGTGGCGATATTATGAGAATTTATATCAAGGTAAAGGGTGACGTTATTGAGGACGTTAAGTTCAAGACATTTGGTTGTGGTTCTGCTATTGCTGCATCTTCAGTCGCAACAGAATTAATCATGGGTAAAACAATTGAAGAAGCGCTTAAACTCACAAACAAGCAAGTTGTGGACGAGCTTGGTGGTCTTCCACCTGTGAAAATTCACTGTTCTGTATTAGCAGAACAAGCCCTTAAGGCAGCGATTTATGATTATGCAACTAAGAATGATCTACACTTTGAAGCCCTTAAGGATTTTGATCCAAATGAAGATCACGATCATCATGATGTGGTGGACATCGAGTTTTAATGAGAATGACACACTTTCTCGTATGAGATGATTTATAAAAAAGTCTTTATTTTTAAAAAAACTGTGATAAACTATTTATATTGAGAATATGAAATCGCTATGACGAAGAGGAGTAAGTCGCAACCCCAGAGAGAATTCTTTTGCTGAAATGAATTCACCGTGACCCAAGCAGCTTCTGAGCTCAAATATTGAACTAATAGTAGATGTTTGCGATTTGCAATCGTTATTTTGCAGTTTACCTTTAAGAGTGATTGATGCCTATGGCATCTTTAAGTAGGGTGGTACCGCGGTATTGTCGTCCCTACAGCTTTTGAAGGTTTTTTTGTTTTTTGGTTTAAATAAGCAAAAAAAGAATATTTTTTTTTAGGAGGACTAACTGATGAAATCAATGGGATTAAATGAAATAAGAAAAGCTTTTTTAGATTTTTATGCATCAAAGGATCACTACGTAACGTCAAGCTATTCACTTGTGCCACAAGGCGATAAGAGCTTATTACTTGTAAATGCAGGCATGCAACCCTTAAAGAATTATTTTATGGGGACTGAAGTGCCGCCTAAAGTACGTATGGCAACTTGTCAAAAGTGTATTCGTACTGGTGATATCGAAAATGTTGGCGTAACAGCAAGACATGCTACTTTCTTTGAGATGCTCGGTAACTTCTCATTTGGTGACTATTTTAAAGAAGGGTCAATTAAGTTTGGCTGGGAGTTCATCACAGAAGTTTTAGAACTTCCTGTTGAAAAGTTATGGCCATCTGTTTACCTTGAAGATGATGAAGCCTTTGCTATCTGGAGAGATGTGATTGGCATCCCTGAAGAAAAAATCATAAGACTTGGCAAAGCGGACAACTTCTGGGAAATCGGCACAGGTCCGTGTGGTCCTTGTTCTGAGATTTATTTTGACAGGGGTCCTGAATTTGGCTGTGGTGATCCAGACTGTAAGCCAGGCTGTGAATGTGAACGCTTCCTTGAATTCTGGAATCACGTCTTTACTCAATTCGATAAAGATGAGCAAGGCAATTATAACCTTCTTGAAAAGCCAAATATTGACACAGGTATGGGGCTTGAGAGAATTGCTTGTATCATGCAAGATGTGGATACAATCTTTGAAGTGGATACCATCAAATTTATAAGAGATGCGGTCATTTCAAGAAGTGATGTGGTCTACGGTGCTGATCGCAAGCAGGATATCTCAGTGAGAATTATCACAGACCATGTGAAGGCAGTTACCTTTATGGTTGGTGACGGGATTATGCCAAACAACGAGGGCAGAGGCTATGTTCTTAGAAGACTTCTCAGAAGAGCTGCAAGACATGCAAAAATGCTTGGTATGACAGGTAATATCTTAACAGAGCTCGTGGATTCAGTGATGGAAGCATACGGTGAAAGTTATCCAAACTTACTTGAAAGAAAAGACTATATCAAGAAGATTATTTCGGTTGAAGAGGAGAGATTCCAAACGACAATCGATCAAGGCTTAACGATTTTAACAGATTATATAGAGGCTTTAAAGGCTGAAAATCAAACGGTATTAAGCGGCGAAAATGCGTTTAGACTCTACGATACCTATGGGTTCCCACTTGAACTTACGCTAGAAATCTTAGAAGAATATCAAATGACAGTGGATGAAGATGCCTTTAAAGAGCAAATGACACTTCAAAAAGAGCGTGCTAGAACAGCTAGGGGCTCAGGCGATGAACTTGGCTGGGCGCAGGATGCACTTGGTCAGTTGCCTAAAGATATGGAAAGTGTCTTCATTGGTTATGACCAAATGACAGCAGAATCAAAGGTATTGGCTATTGTTGGCGAAACCTTACTTGATGAAGCCTTTGAGGGTATGGAAGTCACTATTGTACTGGATCAAACACCTTTTTATCCTGAAGGCGGTGGACAAGTATTTGATACCGGTAAATTATCCACAGGAACTTTTGAGGCTGAAGTCGAAGAAACGCGTAAGAGTGTGGGTAAGCTAATTGCTCATCATGTTAAGGTAAATAAAGGTAGCATTAAGGTTGGCGATACTGTAACAGCAAGCGTTGATGTTAAGAAAAGACTTGCAACAGCAAGAAACCATTCAACAACGCATTTACTTCATAAAGCACTTAGACAAGTTCTTGGAACTCATGTAGAACAAGCTGGCTCTATGGTTTCACCTGAACGCTTAAGATTTGACTTTTCTCATTTTGAAGCCATTTCATATGAGGATCTTATGAAAATTGAAACC
>NZ_JBVBZF010000165.1:0-7737 GCF_057447755.1 Fusibacter sp.
GTTTGATCTGTTTTCTTTATGATATTGAGGTGATCATCCAGTAAAATAATGGTTTCTGTGCTGGATTCAACGGGCAGGTTTTCCGGTTTAAAGTTAACGCCAACGAGCCCCACTGTATCTTTGTCAACAATAATAGGCGCAACGACGCTAAAAACTAAATCGCCACTATATGGATCAATGTATTCAGAGGAAAGGATCGTTTGACGAGGGTCATATTGCCAGGGATAAGGGGTTTCATCGGAGTCTAAATCGATCTGACTTTCGAATGTAGCATTATGAAAAAAAAGTTCTTTTCTATATTTTGACCATACAAAAATAGAGGTTATTCTAGCGTCTTTAGATTGATATGCATTTATATCACGAATGACACTCTTATACCCATCGACGTTTTCAATTGAATGATTGATATTAATATATCTAGACTTCGATAAGAACTGTGTTAGATTCGGATCCTGTGAAAGGAGCTCGCAGATTGTGATTTTACTGTTTATATAATATTTTAGCTCTGTATATGTATTGTCTAGATTGCCATATGTAATTTCATCTGTACCCTCCATTATGGTTGTCTGCATGGCATCAAATAGGTAAAGCATGACAAAGAATGAAGATGCCATTAGCAATAAAAATGTCACTAGGCTAATTTTTGTTGAAAACTTGCGAACTAAATTTAATTTCATAAAGGCCTCCTGTTCTCAAGCGTTACAAAACCTATACCCTTTATTGTGTTCACAAAATCTTAAAGTTTTTCACTTGATTATTGTGATATAATTATAAAAAAAAAGTGATTGTAATGTATCCGACTAAATAAGTTTGTGAGCAAGATAATTGGGGTAGATATTACGTGGGATTGAAGTTGCAATAAAATGAAAGGTTGGGACAAGAATGAGACTGATACACATTAATGAGATTAATCCAGGTATAATAATAGCAAAGCCAATTTACGATTCAAAACTTTCATTACTCGTTCAAAAGGATGCTGCACTCAGTAGTAATCTCATTGAGAAATTAAAACAAATTGACATTAGACATGTATATGTTGAAGATGAGATTTCAAAGGGGATTGTCCTAGAACCGATGATTCCTGATATATTAAAACTCCAAGCAATAACACTTATGAAAATGATCTATGAATTGCATGATCAAGGTAATGGTGAGAAACCAAAACAAGTTAGAGAAGAACACATTAGATCTTTAAGGGCAATTATTGATGATATGATTTCCGAAATTTATGATCAATATGACAAAAAGTACTACAGTACAGAGTTGATGGGTGCAGAGATGTACCATTATGACCATGCTGTTGAAGTTATGATCCTTTCGGTTTTAATTGGTAAGAAGATGGGTTTAGATAGGGAACGTCTTTTAAAACTTGGCATGGGCGCTATTCTCTCTGATATTGGCAAGTCAAAAGTCCCTGACCATATTTTAAATAAAAAAGGTAAGCTGGAACCAAATGAGTTCGAACAGATGAAAAGACATGTTGAGTACGGTTATGATATGGTAAAGGAACTTGTTGAACTTTCGCCATTATCGAGACAAATTATTTTGCTCCACCATGAAAAACTGGATGGTTCAGGTTATCCGAATGGTTTTGTTGCGGATCAAATTCCCTTGTTGGTTCGAATTGTTACCATTTGTGATATCTTTAGTGCAATCGTCTCAGATAGGACTTATAATAACCGTATTTCTGTTGATGTAGCACTTGAGATTTTGAGATCTGCTGCACCTGTAAAGTTGGATGCAGATATTATCAACTACATGCTCCAAATCGTAGATATGTATCCTCCTGGCACCCTTGTTGAACTCAGTACTGGGGACTATGCAATTGTCATTGAGAATAACTTGAGTGCCCCTACAAGACCGATTTTAAGGGTTATAAAGGGTGATCAGTTTGAAGTGATTGATATGATGAAGGATTTAACCATATTCATTAAAAAGGTAATTCCAAGACTTCCAAATAGTTAAGCAATACAGACAAGGTAATCTCTGATATAAGGATCCTTATGCGAGCAGATTATAAAACGAAGAATAACATATGAAGAATAACATATGAAGAATAACATATGAAGAATAACATATGAAGAATAACATATGAAGAATAATATATGAAGATTAACATATGAAGAATAATATATGAAGATTAACATATGAGGATTAATGTATGTAGATTAGTATATGTGGATTAATATTTTTAAAATTACTTCCATCTGGGGGCGAGATGATTCACGAATTTATTCAAAGAACAAATGAATACCCGGTAATAGGTGCTATCGGGGATAATACCGTCCTCGATCAAGCTTTAAGCTCCGATTGTGAAATTTTATTTTTCTTGTCGGGCAGCATTTTTGATATTGGTAAAAATGTTAAAAAGGCAAAAGATGCAGGCAAAATGGTATTCGTGCATTTGGACCTTCTTGAAGGTTTCTCTAGAGATGCAGTTGCAGTAGAGTATTTGTGTAAGATGACAGAAACTGATGGTATTATTACCACAAAGAGCAGTATGATAAAAGTGATTAAGTCTTTTAAGAGAATCTCAATACAACGTTTGTTCCTCATAGATTCAATAAATTTCGAAGCAGGGATAAAGTCTGTGAAGCAGACTCAGCCTGATGCTGTGGAAATTTTACCCGGTATTATGCATGAAATCACAAGTCAAGTAGTGGCACAAACAAAAACGCCAATTGTTACAGGGGGTCTTATTCAATCTAAAGAGGATATTATACAGAGTTTGAAGGCTGGAGCACAGGCGGTTTCCACCAGTAATGCCAATCTGTGGGGCTTATGAGTTTAGTCTTATGATGATGGACTCAGCACTGGACAATTTTATTATTTGAATATGAAGGGTATATGCCCTTGACCATCTTAAATGGTTTAAGGGCATTCGTTTGTCATGGATTTGTAATGGCGGCAAAGTTAATAGAGGTTGTAAGCTAGAAAACCGTATGCTATAATGCATGTAGAAGGGAGGGGATATCATGAGACTCCTAAAAACTTAATAGAAGCGCCAGAACTGCAAATAGCAGTTGACGAGGGCGGGGTTAATCGAAAGTTCGGCGGGTGCCCCGCGGTGTAATCAACACCGTTAAATACCATACAAATTCTTGAAGTGATTTGAGAGACAAAGGTGGTAGGTTGATTCAAGGCTATAAGTGCATCAAAAAACCAGCACCTAGATAGGGTGTTTTTTTATTGCCTGAAATCTGATATCAGGACTAATTATTTGAAGGAGAATACACATATGTGTGGAATCGTAGGCTATATCGGAAGTAACAATGCAATCCCGTATTTAATGGAAGGTTTATCAAAATTAGAATATAGAGGTTATGACTCGGCAGGTATTGCCATAAATTTAGATCATGAAATAAGAGTGTTTAAATCAAAAGGCCGTTTGAAGAATTTAGAGGATTCTTTGGATATGACTATGCAAACAGTGCTTGGTATCGGTCATACAAGATGGGCGACACATGGAGCCCCTTCAGATTTAAACGCACATCCCCATACAAATGAAAACAGTACAATAGCAGTCATTCACAATGGTATCATTGAAAACTATATGGAAATTAAAGAATGGCTCATCAATGACAAAAATGTTCACTTTAAATCAGAAACAGATACCGAGGTAATTGCACATTTGATTGATTACTACTATGAAGGTGATTTGTTAGAGGCGGTTAACAAGGCGATTGAAAAAATGGAAGGTGCATATGCAATTGGTGTCATCGCTAAGGATGAACCAGATCGATTAATTGCTGTCAGAAAAGACAGTCCGTTAATTGTTGGGCTCGGTGAGGGCGAAAATTTCATCGCATCGGATATTCCTGCACTTTTAAAATACACTAGGGACATTTTACTCATTGAGAACGATGAAGTCGTTGAACTCAAAAGAGATAAGGTAACCATCTTTAATGCCTTTGGTCAGATTGTTGAACGTGATATTTATAAAGTAACTTGGGACATGGAATCTGCTGAAAAGGAAGGTTATGAGCACTTCACACTAAAAGAAATCCATGAACAACCAAAGGGTGTTAGAGAAACTTTCACAAGAAGAATGGACAAGCATTCTAATATCCAGCTTGAAGGCATTAACATAACAGCAGACGACCTCAAAAAAATCAATAAGATTTACATTGTTGCATGTGGAACGGCTTATCACGCAGGGTTAATTGGAAGACGCGCATTTGAGACGCTTGCTAAAATTCCAGTGGAATGCGATGTGGCATCAGAATTTAGATATCGTGATCCTTTTATAGATGAGAATACACTCTTTATCGCAGTTTCGCAATCAGGCGAAACACTTGACACCCTACAGTCTCTTAGAGAAGCAAAGCGAAAAGGGGCTAGAGTTTTAAGCATCGTCAATGTGGTCGGAAGCTCTGTTGCCAGAGAATCAGATGATATTTTCTATACATGGGCTGGACCTGAAATAGGGGTTGCATCAACAAAGGCCTTTACGACTCAACTTACAGCCTTCTATCTTATTGCACTTCATTTTGCCAAACTTAATGGTTCGATGAGTGATAGTAGCATTAAAGAAATCGTAGATGAGTTTAAGATGATGCCTGAGATGATTCAGTCAATTCTTGACCAAAGCGAAGTCATTCAAAAGCTGGCTGCTTCTCAGTTTAACAATGAAAAAGTGTTTTTCATGGGAAGGGGTATGGATGCTGATCTAGCACTTGAGGGTTCACTTAAGCTCAAGGAAATATCTTATATCAACTCGTTCTCAATAGCCGCAGGTGAGCTTAAACACGGAACGATTGCCCTTATTGAAGACAATACTTTTGTTGTGGCACTGGCAACTCAGGAACGCCTATATGAAAAAATGGTGTCTAACATCAAAGAGGTTAAGGCAAGAGGTGCCCATGTATTTGCAATTGCAAAAGCAGGAAAAAGAGAAATTGAGAAATCTGCTGATGAAGTCTTCTACATTCCAGAGACTTTAGACATCTTAACGCCAATATTAGCGGTAATTCCGCTTCAAATGCTAGCATACTACATTTCTTCGATTAGAGGCAATGATGTGGATAAACCAAGAAATCTTGCCAAATCGGTAACGGTGGAGTAGGTAAGTTTGATAATTTGGTTTTCAAATCAGTCTGATGTTTTCTATCAGCTTGGTATATGACAAATGAAAAATAAGTGGAGATCCCTTGGGGATCTCTTTTTTTATGATTTTCTGAACTTGTGAAAATGATAATTTATTTAAAAATCACAATATTAATTTAAAAAATAGTATAATCTAAGATAAGGCGTGAGTGAGCCGCGAGTGAGGATATATGAACTTAAATTATAATTGGCGACAAATAGAGAAACATAAGGGGCGACAAAGATATAGCCTTCTAATAATATTTTTGTGTACTTTTGCTTTTATATTGGGATGTCAAGCAGAGTCTAATAAGCCATTTCTAGACATCAGAACAGATATTGCCAATAGTGAAATTGATTTCTTTATCAATCAGGACGTTCAAAAAAATTATTACTATAAAATTGACTATAATGACCGAGAATATAAGCAATATACAAAATCGGATCATGAATGGAGCATATTATATGATTATTCTTATAGAGACGTGACCAAAGTAAGCATAAGTGTATATGAAGAACAGGGTAGTTCAGAACTCTTATTTTCTAAATCCATATTAATCGTGATTGACCCTAGTGATTATGACTTTTCCAATAATGTTTATGATATTTACTACGCATCTCGGTATGATATAACACTGGATAAAATTGTAGAAAGTAAAGGGCAATTGCTTTCAATAGATCTAGAGGGAGATCAACCTTCTGGTGACCTAAGCAAACTTTTAAACTGCAGTAAACTCAAATATATTTCACTAAACAATTGCCCCAATATAAGTGGGCTCAGAAGTGATTTAGATGAATTAGCTAGCTTGGATTATGTTTACATCCATGCATCAGAAAATATAAAGTAAGGGTATGTTTTGTTTTATGAGTTATTCAAAAGCGTATGGGTATAAATGATTATTGATGGGTGAACAAGCCCAATAATTTTTCTTGATTTATTTATTGGAGGTCCTGTGAAACAAAATAATAAAATGAGAACAAAGGATATTACTTATATAGCGCTTGGTATTGCAGCACTAATATGTGGTGGTATTGCAATTTACCAAGTGAGTTCTTTTGTGGCAATACCAGGTGTCAAGTATATTTTGCTTGCACCATATCTTTCTATGATCATGTATGTATTAATCTCTAAAATTAAGGTTAAACACGCCGTCTTCGTTATAGGTGTTCCCTTTGGCTTAATTATGGTTTTAATGAACGTCTTCATGATGGTTGCGATAATTATGACATCTTTCTTAACTGAGGTTTCTCTTTTAGGTGTTCGTAAACCTGAAAAGAGGGCGGTCATGGGTGCTATTTTCTTTTCAGGCTATACTGGCCTATCATCATTATTGATATCCAAGTATGCCATTGGAGGCATTTTTGAACAAATTCCTTTAAACTGGATTTTATTCACGACCATATTGTGTATTTCTTTCGGTATTATTGGGGCTTTAATGGGACGAAAGATACTGAGATATATTAACCGATATCACAAATCTCTTTAGAAAATCACCTGCTAGGAGAAGAGCACGTTAAACCGTGGGCTTCATTTAGGAGGTGTTTTAATTTGAAGTGAATATTTACAAAGATTATTTCAACATACATTATGTTATCAAACCATGCAATAATTATGGATTTAATAAAAAACATTGGTAACCTGTGTTACACCATAATATTGTATAATGCGGTATTATGATCTTAGAATTAATGTATAAAATAGAGTAAGGTGAGGGAAAGTTATGGAAAAAAACTATGGGTTTACATTTGGAAGTGAAAAAGCTATTGAAAAGATCGTGGACGATCATGGTGATTTCAATGAGATTCAAATTAATCATGTGACTTTACTAAATGGAGATGGATTGCCAGTGCATCAAGCAAATGCAAATGTTTATCTGATTATTCTTAAAGGCGTTATGACAGCAGCCTTTAACGGGATGCATTCTAAGGCATACACAGCAGGTGAGATCATCAATGTACCTAAAAATACTCAAATGGACATTTCTAATAGGGAAACACAACTTTTGGATTTTATGATTGTTAAAGCTTTCCCAAAAGAAGATTAGTCCTAAATGAAATCATTTGACCTTTGTAAAAAAATTACAGTATAAACTAATAAAGACGTCATCAAATCATAAAGGATTTGATGACGTCTTTTTATTGTAAATCATTCGTTTTTTGGCAAGACTGTTCAACTTGCCAA
This sequence comes from Fusibacter sp., assembly GCF_057447755.1. NCBI lineage: Bacteria > Bacillati > Bacillota > Clostridia > Eubacteriales > Fusibacteraceae > Fusibacter > Fusibacter sp. The sequence continues at coordinate 7,268 of NZ_JBVBZF010000165.1, forward strand.
AAGCGGTTAGATGCGCAAAAACATGGCTTTGGCCTTAAATAATTTTTATGTTTGCAAATGGGCATTTTTGACTTGACTTAAATCTGAACACGATAACAATATGAATTTGTTTTTTCCCATTGAGCCTAGGTGAGAGTAGACTTCCACTGGAACATATTGATCATCCTTGGTTTTAAAAACGGATATATCGTGACACCTTTTGTATTGGTTGAGTTTTTTCAGTCGCATAGAGGCGGTGTTAGTTTGGGGTTCAAAAATATGAGGGCCTACTAAACCTGTCAATTCCTCAGGACTGTACCCAAGGAGCTCACAAGCAGATTGATTGGCTTGAATGAGCTCGCCATAAGAATCACCATGTACATACTTAAAAACGATAATTGCGTTTAAAGAATTGTCAAACACTTCGTGAAAGTGACTTTCGTTAAGAAGCGTAAATTCATTAAAGCGATCAATGGTATATTCTTCAAAAA
>NZ_JBVBZF010000166.1:0-7628 GCF_057447755.1 Fusibacter sp.
CACTTAAGGGTGTTGCATTTTTTCATTTCCCATGTTTGCTAAAAAATCCGAAAAGCGTTTTGAAATTTTATTTGTTTGCATTTCTAAAGGCTTTACATCATCCAAAATTATGCCTTCATCCATGAACAAGATGCGATTTGCGACCGCTTTAGCAAAAGCAATTTCGTGAGTGACAATTAGCATTGTCATCCCCTCTTCTGCAAGCTTTTGAATTACCCTTAAGACCTCACCTACTTTTTCCACATCCAGTGCACTTGTGGGTTCGTCAAACAAAATAACTTCTGGTGCCATTGCAATACTTCTGGCAATTGCCACACGTTGCTTTTGACCACCTGATAAGGCTGATGGATAATAATCATAATGGTCTGTAAGTCCAACCTTATCGAGCATGGCCTTGGCTGTATTTATTGCATCTCGTCTGTCCATTTTTTTAACCATTAACAAACCCTCAGCAACATTTTCACTTGCTGTCATATGGTAAAAAAGATTGAAGGATTGAAAGACCATAGCAGTTTTAACACGTAGGGGTCTCAATTGCTTTTCAGACGGTTTTTTTTCATAATCAATGGAAATTCCATCTATTGTCACAATTCCCTTCTGAGGAATCTCAAGGGCGTTTATCGACCTCAAAAGGGTCGTCTTACCACTTCCGCTTGGTCCTAAGATAACCACAACCTCACCTTTTTCAATTTTCAAGCTGATCCCTTTAAGAACATCTACTTTTGATTTATGTCCAAAGTGTTTATATAAGTTATTTGCTAAAATCATAATTGACCCCCAACATATCGATTTAAGTGCTTTTCGATCCTATCTTGAATTTTGGTTAACAGAATAACAACAAGCCAATACTCCAAGGCCACAAGGATATAAATAGGCAAAATATATCGGGTTTGAGTGGCTGCTATTTCTTGTGCTTTTCTAAAGATATCTGGAACAAGAACGATAGAAGCAAGTGCAGTGTCCTTAACTAAACTAATAAGTGAATTTGAAAGAGGGGGTACTGCAATTCTCGCTGCCTGAGGTAATATAATCCTGACCAAGGTTTGTGGATAAGTCATCCCCATACTCTTGGCGGCTTCCCATTGACCATGATCAATTGACAATATAGAAGCCCTAATAATCTCTGCGGCATATGCACCAATGTTAATGGAGAATGCCAGAATAGCAGAGGGATACGAATCAATCAATATGCCAGCGTTGGGAAGCCCATAAAAGATAATAAAGATTTGTACCAGTAAGGGTGTGCCTCTGATGATTGAAATATAAAAGGAGGCAATTGATTTTAGCACCTTAAAATTTGACAATTTCATCAAGGCTAAAAATATGGCAATCACTAGACCGATCGTAAACGATATGGCTGTCAAAGGCAAACTAATTTTCAAAAGTTGCCCCATGAGACCTATTGCATATTTTTGAATGACTTCCATAAGAAGTGTCATTTGTTCAAACATATTATCACTCAATTTCTGTAAAATATTTTTGATACAATGCATCTATTGTACCATCTGATTTCATTTCAGCTAGAATATCATTAATCTTATCCAAGCGCTGTGGGTCAACCGTTTTTGGTAATACCAATACAACTTCTGCCATATCTAGGTCCATATTGAAGGCCATTAATTTTGAATCAGGATTTTGGGCTAAATAATAGGCTACCGTTTCTTTGTCGTTCACTGTATAATCGATTCTTCTATTTTTTAGATTTTCTGCTGCTTCAGTGAATGTATCTATACCTACGATTTCTGCGCCTTTGCTTTTTGAGATTTCAGCATAGGCACTTGTTAAGGAATGACCTGCTCTCTTTCCAGAAACAGAATCAAGAGAAGTAATCTCTGAACCCTCATAAGTAACCAATACAGCATTGGTCTTCATGTAGACATCTGTCAATGTAAACGTTTCATCTCTATCTTGATTTTTCCAAACTTGGTTTGCTACCATTTCATATCGTCCTGTATTTAGACCAGCCAATAAGCCATCCCACTTGGTTTCAAGAAATTCTGCTTTTAATCCCAAGCGATTCGCAACTTCAGTTGCAATTTCAACATCAAATCCAGTTAAATTTCCTTGGTCATCATGATAAGAAAAAGGTGGATAAGTGCCTTCAGTTCCGATGATAAGTGTCGCAATACTGGCCTTTGTTTCTTCTTGAGCATTACAAGCTGTTAAGCTCATTACTAATATTAGAATCAGCATTAAAACGCCCATCGCCTTATGCGATTTCTTCGTATTTGTTCTCATACTTCTTTTTAATACGCCTATTTCTTTTGACCCTTTTAATTTCATTTTCCTTCTCCTTGTCCTTGTGAATTATTTGCTTTGTGTCTTAGTGTTTAAACCATAAAAAAAGCTTCGTCTCTTGTATAAATACAAGAGACGAAGCTTATGCTCCGCGGTTCCACTCTTATTGGCAAGCTGCCCTCTTTCAGGTACCTAATACCCTATCTCTATAACGGGAGATCCCGATGTAGCCTACTATAATTTCGGTACATTGCTCCAAAGGGCACTTCAATTAAACATCACTAAACACCTTCCACCAATAGTGTTCTCTCTGTAAGTACTTGCTTAACTTACTTTCCTTTTTCAACACATTTGAAATTTTATACCCTACGAATTTAGTAGGTTTTCTTAAAAATTAGTATACAGTTGTTTATTGAAAATGTCAACTTAATAAATATAAAGTTTCTGTAAAAGCTTGTTCTCGTCTACAGACTTTGCATTATGCGGTCTAGACTATTAATGTCAATAGTCTGATCTTTATCAGAAACGGCAATCTCAGGATTTGTATGCGCTTCAATCAACAAACCATCTGCCCCTGAAGCAATTGCAGCTTTACTCATAATTTCAACCAAATCTCTTCGACCAGTACCATGACTTGGATCTACAATAACGGGCAAGCCAGTTTCACGCTTCATAATTGGAACTGCCGTTAAGTCTAGAGTGTTTCGAGTATATGTTTCAAAGGTTCTTATTCCTCTTTCACATAAAATAATTTGATCATTACCAGCTTTTGCAATATGTTCCGCAGCCATAATCCATTCCTTAATGGTGGCACTAATGCCCCTTTTCAACAATATGGGTTTTTTAGTTTCACCGACTGCTCTTAACAAGGCATAATTGTACATGTTTCTCGATCCAATTTGAATAACATCTACCTTGTCTATGAATATATCTAAAAAGCGTTCATCCATGAGTTCCGTCACAATTGGCAAGCCTGTAATCGCCTTTGCTTCTAATAGAAATTCCAAGCCCTCAATACCGAGACCTTGAAAATCATATGGATTTGTTCTAGGTTTAAAAACACCCCCACGAAGCATGTGAGCACCTGTCTTTTTAACTGCTTTAGCGATTTCTATGATTTGTTCTCTACTTTCAACAGAACAGGGTCCTGCAATCACAATAGGGAAATTTGAACCAAACGTAAAACTGGAAACCTTTACGGCTCTATCTTCTGTCAATAACCTCATGAAGACATCCTTTCTCAACCATTTTAGGTCTATTTTCTAAGCATTCCAAATCCACCATAAATCGGTTTTTTATCTGAAACGGTTATCACTGAATTTTCTTGTGTTTCTCTAATAAGTGCCACACAACGCTTTACTTTTTTTCTTGGTACATAAAGCAATAATATATTTCTTGGATGATTTTTACCCTCACCATTCATCATTGTAACAGCAAACCCTTGCTCTCGTAAAGCAGAAGATAACATAGGACCGTGTTCAGCTTTTACAATTGCCTGAATTTCAGCAGATCCAATGCCAATTTTTTCTTCTACCATACTGCCTATAAAATTTCCAAGCGCAAAGCCAAGTGCATAAGCTACTATTTTTAAAGGGTTTTCCATAATATTATTTAAAACCGTGCTCACGAGTACTAACCATAGGGATACTTCAAAAAAACCAATAAAAGCCCCAATCTTTCTTTCACCCTTTGTGATTAAAACGATTCTTACCGTTTGCATGGAAACTTCTACAATTTTAGCCAGCACTATTCCAATATAAATCATAAGTATACCTCTCATCCCTTAATCTAACAGTATTTTATCAACAAATTATTCATTTGTAAAAGCATTTGAAATTTCATCAGGTATATAGCCCTTAAATTGTGCTTTATAGAGTTTCGAGTATAGACCCTCTTTTGCAATTAAAGTATCATGGCTTCCTCTTTCTGCGATGCCACTTTCAGCCATAACCAAAATTTCATCCGCATTTTTAATCGTTGAAAGTCTGTGTGCAATAATAATTGTCGTTCTATCCTTAGCCAACTCTTCAATTGAATTTTGAATTGCAAGTTCATTTTCATTATCAAGTGCAGAAGTCGCTTCATCAAGCACCAATATGGGCGGATTCTTTAGGAATACCCTTGCAATTGCAATTCTCTGTTTCTGTCCACCAGAGAGCTTTACGCCTCTTTCACCCACCATAGAATCATAATCTTCTTCTAGCGTCATAATAAAATCGTGAATATTGGCTTTTTTTGCAGCATCAATAATTTCCTCAAGTGTCGCATCTGGTTTACCATAAGAAATATTATCTTTAATCGTACCATAGAACATGAACACGTCCTGCTGTACGACGCCAATATTCTCTCTCAAGGATCTTAAGGCAATTGACTTAACATCCATATCATCAATCAATATTCTACCTTCAGTTACATCATAAAATCTAGGAATTAGCATGGAAATAGTTGTTTTACCAACACCTGATGGTCCAACTAGTGCAATCGTTTTACCCACTTCAATATCCAAATTAAACTGATTTAAGACGTTTTCACCCTTTTCTTCATATTTAAAAGATACCCCTTCAAATCGAATTTTTCCTTTAAGATCTGTTAGCGTTTGAGCATGAGCAGCATCCTTAATTTTGGGAGATATACTCATAATTTCAGTGAAGCGTTCAAAACCTGCCATTCCGGATTGGAACTGCTGTGTTAACTGAATAAGGGAACGAATTGGCTTGGTAAAAAAAGCGATATAGAGTAGAAAAGCCAGCAAATCACCATAATTAATCAGACCTTTAAAAACAAAAATACCCCCAGCTACCATGGAAGACAAACTCATCATGTTTAAAAAGAACTCATTACCAGCACTGTACATCCCTATGGCTTTAAATGCATCTTGCCTAGAATTTAAATGGGCGTAGTTGGTCTTATGAAACTTTTCAACCTCATATTCTTCATTGGCAAATGATTTTGATAATCTAATACCAGAAATGCTACTTTCAAGCTGTGCATTTATATCTGCTGTTTTTTGTCTGACACTTCTAAAAGTTTTCATCATGGACTTTCTCATTTTAATAGAAAAGATCACTGTCATGATTACGAATGAAAATACAATCATAGTTAGGCCAAAATGAATTTGAACCAAAATAGCAAAACTACCGATTAACATGACGAGTGAAATAAAAAGATCTTCTGGACCATGATGTGCAAGTTCTGTAACCTCGTTTAAGTCGCCCGTCAACCGATTCATCAACTGTCCGGTTTTATTGTTGTCAAAAAAAGAAAATTCAAGCGTTTGTAAATGCTTAAACAAGTCTCTCCTCATATCAAATTCAATCCTTGAACCAACCACATGACCATAATAGCCAACAAAATAATTTCCACCTATTTTAAGCACATAAAGTGCGATAATTATTATAGAATAAAAAACGATGCTTTGCATGTCCTTGTTTGGTATATAATCATTGATAAAGGCACGTGAAAACATTGGAAAGATCAAATCAACTGTCGCCATGCAAAATGCAATCATCAGGTCTAATGTAAAGAGAAAACGGTGCGGTTTATAATACTTAATAAAATTGCGAATCATACTTTCAACCCCTTTCGAAAATGTGGTATAGTAAAGAAAGAAATCATGACAATATTCCGTATATCGAAATATTATCGCCCACGTGTTATATTATAATAGATTGATTTTTCATTTACCATTAAAATATGATGACATTTCATCACATTTACTTAATAACAACATTAAAGTAGAGGTTTAAAAACATGAATCCATACTCAAAAATACACTCAAAAATTCAAAGTATAAAACCTAATAAATCAGGTGTCAAGCGCGCAGCTTCAATTCTAATTCCATTAATTGAGAGAGAAGATGAACTTCACATTCTCTTTGAGAAAAGGGCCCTTCACCTTAATAGCCAGCCTGGTGAAATATGTTTTCCTGGTGGAAAGATTGAATCCCTTGAAAGATCCTGCGAAACTGCTATTAGAGAAACCTGTGAAGAACTCAATCTCAATGAAGATGAGGTTACCATCATAGGGCAAATTGATTCTATACTAACCAGTTTTGACATGATTATACATTGCTATGTGGGTAAAATTTCTCGAAGCTTTGAAGACATTGATTTTTCTAGGTCCGAAGTGGATACCATCTTTACAATTCCACTATCTAAACTTAAAACTCTAGAACCACAAGTTTATAAGATCCAAACTAAAATGTCTTTACCTGACGATTTTCCTTTTTCAAGTATTCCTAATGGTAAAGACTATAACTTTAAAAATACAGTTTACCCGGTTGTTTTTTATCATTATGACGATTATATTATATGGGGGTTGACTGCCAGAATGACTCAAAATTTCATAACACTCCTCGATGACATTGATATGTAAATCTTAAAGCCTTCATTTCTTATGACGTGTGATTATTGGATTTGTAATTATTGGATTTGTAATTATTGGATTTGTAATTATTGGGTTTGTGATTATTGGGTTTGTGATTATTGGGTTTTAATGGTGAAAACAATTTGCAATATTTTGAACATAAAAATGGACTCCCACTCTTTATTTAAGTGAAAGCCCATTAACTGGTTTCGGCACGTTGATTTTTCCAATATTCAGTTTTGAGTTTCAGTCCATTAAATATAAGCATTCCTCCTAACTGATTTGTTATAGAGTTAAAAAAGATATACTTAAGTTTAGTGCTTTTTTTCCATTTCTTGATTTCCTATAGATCACTATCTACTATGACGTCCCGTTAACCAATCTATTAAAAAAACCATCTGGTTTTCTTATTATTATGTTACCCATATGTTTTGATATTCAAACATTTTTTTGTTAATTTATAAGTCTATTTAACTATGATATAATAAAGAAAAAGGGGGGCTTATAATGGATTTAAAGGAATATTTACTGCCATCACGTTCTGTCGAGATCGCCATATCAATTGAAGACGAAGATCACAAGCCCGCCATTTTGAGACTTAAAACAGTAATTGAAACAGGCTTTGAAAATGGGTTTTTTAAGATAATTGCGCCTATGTATCATGGAAGACTCTATAATTTCAAGGAAGACGACCTCATAACAGTTACCTTCACGATGCAGACCGATGAAAAAAGAGATGCATTTGACGTCAAATGTCGTGTGGTCACAAAAGAACACAAGGGCAATCTATATACGATCACTTTAAAGACGGCTTCAAGCCCAACCAAAGTACAGAGAAGACAAGCCTTTAGGGTTAACATATTTAATACCTATAGCTTTAAGTATAAAGACAAGGACCATCAAATAACCACCAAGGATATTAGTTCAACGGGTATGAGAGGACTCACAACTATGCAGATGTACAAGGATGATACCTTTGACATCACTTTCAATGCCAACACGAAGGAAAGTAGTGAAGTTGATCC
>NZ_JBVBZF010000167.1:0-7582 GCF_057447755.1 Fusibacter sp.
TACCATTATTGTAGCACCCCTTTACAGAGGGCGTTTAGCCACTGTGATTGAAAAAGTAACCAGTATCATAACACCTGGTAGCACAGTGGATGTACTTGTTACAGAAAGAGGCATTGCAATCAATCCACTTAGAAGAGATTTGATAGAAACACTATCAAAGACAAGCTTGCCAATTGTAACCATTGATTATTTGGTGGACCAAGCAGAGAAAATCGTCGGGAAAGCATCTCCAATTCCATTTGATGATCAAGTTGTGGCAATCATTGAATATAGAGATGGTTCTATTGTGGATAAGATTCGCAAAAGAGGATAAAAACATGACCCTTGAGGCATTATTAAAATATCGAGAACTTAAAAATCATGTCATCCAAGCATTGACAACTGAGGATTCGAGAACCTTGGTTGTGGTCAGAGTCAATATACCCGGACCCAACAAGAAATCGATTTGGTCAGAGAAATTGTTTAAAGAAGCGGTGAAGGCAGTGGAATCCACCTGCAAGATCAATGCAATTGCCCTTGAAGATGTGACCTCAGCCCTGACTCGGTTCGGTGAAACACCTGAATATGTTAGCATATTTTATGTGGCTCAAAATGCGGACTTGGTTAAGAAGTTATGTGTTCAGGAAGAAGAAACACATGCGCTTGGTAGAATTTTCGATATTGACGTTTACGACGCTCAAGGGAGAGCGCTTACAAGGGAAGATTTAAAGGAAAGCGTTCGAAAATGTTACCTTTGTGATCAACCCGCTTACGAGTGTGCAAGAGGCAGAAAGCACGATTTAGAAGCACTGGAATTATTTTTGATCTCAAAAGCCAAAGGGCTTTAAGATATTATGAAACAAACTTTATAGGAGGAAATGAGAATGAGTTTAAGAAGAAAATTATGGTCATCTGTAATGGCGCTTTCACTTGTTGGCGCAATGACTTTAACAGGTTGTGCACCAAAAGCGACAGCAACAGCTGAAACAGCAGCGACAACTGAGTCTTCAGGATCAGAAGCACAAGTTGAACAAAAAGTGGACTATCCAAAAGGAGCACTTGAGTTTATCGCACCAGGCGGCGCAGGCGGTGGCTGGGATTTAACAATCAGAACAGTAGCTAAAGTATTACAAGATACAAAATTAGTTGAAAAACCAATGCCTGTAACAAACAATTCAGGTGGCGGCGGCGGTGTCAACCTCGCTTACATGCAAACACAAGAAGGTTCAGATAAGTTAATTTCTGTTTACTCTCCACCAATCTTATTAATCAACTTAAACGGTTCAAGTGAGTACAGCTACGAAAACACAACACCACTTGCTAGATTAATCACGGATTACGGTGCATTCGTAGTGCCTAAAGATTCAAAATATAAAACAATCAAAGACGTTATGGATGCTTTAAAAGAAGATCCTAAAAGCGTTAAAATTGGTGGTAACTCATCTGCAGGTTCTATGGACCACATCCAATTCTTAATCATCGCTAAAGCAGCTGGCGTTACAAACTTAAAAGATATTGACTACATCAGCTTCCAAGATGGTACAGCAACTGCTCAAATCTTAGGCGGTCACGTAGATTTATTAACAACTGGTCTTGGTGATGTTCAATCATTAATCGAGAGTGGCGATTTAATTGCACTTGCTCATACAGGTGCTGAAAGAGTTGGCGAAGGTATGTTAGCTGAGATTCCTACATGTGTTGAGCAAGGTATCGACGCAACATTTGAAAACTGGAGAGGTTTATTCGGTGCACCAAACATGCCTCAATACGCAGTGGATTTCTGGCAAGAGACTTTAGCGAAAATGGTTCAATCTGACGAGTGGAATGCAGAGCGTGCTAAACATGGCTGGGCTGATGCTTACATGGGTCAAGAAGACTTTACTAAATTCTTAGCTGAGAAAAACGAAGAATATAAAACGATTCTTGAAGAAATCGGTCTTTTAGTACAATAATAACGGTTAGTTTAGGTAGAGCCCTCTCTGAGGGCTCCCCTTATAAATGGAGGCAATATGGAAAACAATAAAAAGGCTGCAAATTTTGATTTCCTTACAGGAAGCATCTCTGTAGTACTTGGCGTCATATATGGTTTTTTAGCTTACACCTTAAAAAGAAGCCCAATGGGAAATCCCTTAGCACCATCAATGTTCCCTTTAATTCTAGCAGCATGCATGATTATATTTGGTATCATATTAATTTTTAGAAGCGACATTGATTCGACTAAAAGAGCTTTCCAAAAAATAAAGGAAACATCAACTGCAAATGATAAATTAAGTCAAAAGATGATTTTCTTAACCGTATTGGCATCGCTTGCATATGCATTGATCCTTGAACATTTCGGTTATGTCATATCAACAATTTTATTCATGATGGCAATATTGACCATTACAAACGGTAAAAAATGGGTCAAAAATAGTATTGTGGCACTCCTCTTTAGTGTCGTAGTATATTATATCTTCTTCTACCTTTTAGGCATCAGCTTACCGATGACGCCTTTCATAAATATCTAGGAGGATCAAATGGAAGTATTACAACACTTGTTTGACGGTTTGGCGATAGCAGTTCAACCGTATCACTTGCTTTTAATCACTTTCGGTGGTGTATTAGGCACAATCGTAGGTATGTTACCGGGTTTAGGTCCAGCGACTGGTGTAGCAGTATTATTACCACTTACATTTTCAATGAGTCCAACAGCAGCGCTTATTACAATGGCAGGCGTTTACTATGGTGCCATGTTTGGAGGCTCTAGAAGCTCAATTCTCATCAACACACCTGGTGATGGTGCGGCACTTGCGGCAACATTTGATGGTTATCCAATGGCCATGAATGGTAAAGCGGAGTCTGCACTTGCAATAAGTGCCATAGCCTCGTTTATAGGTGGATTATTATCGGTAGTATTTTTAATTATGTTAGCAACACCAGTTGCCAAATTTGCACTTAAATTTGGTCCAGCTGAATACTTTTTATTGATGGTAGCGGCACTTTCGATGACAGCATCTATGTCAAAAGGCAATATGGTAAAAGGCTTTATCTCAACAATTTTTGGTTTAATGATTGCAACTGTTGGGATTGATGCTCAATCTGGTATTTCAAGATTTACATTCGGCGTTTTAGAATTACAAACAGGAATAGATTTTCTTGTGGTGATCATTGGGCTTTATGCACTTGGAGAAGTATTTAAGGCATATAAAGAAATTAATGAAGGTAAAAAAGTACCTCAAACCAATTTCGGAAGAATTTGGATTACAAAAGAAGAATGGAAAAGAACATGGTTGCCAATTCTTAGAAGTACACCGCTTGGGTTTATTGTTGGCGCATTACCAGGTGCTGGTGGTACGATGGCATCTTTGATGGCATATAATAATGAAAAGCAATTGTCTAAAAATCCTGATGAATTTGGAAAAGGTGAAATTATTGGTCTTGCAGCACCAGAGGCAGCAAACAATGCCGCATCAGTTGGTGCATTTATACCGATGTTAACTTTAGGTATTCCGGGTTCAGGTACAACAGCAATTATGATGGGTGCATTGTTGATGCTTGGTATCCAACCAGGTCCGTTACTCTTTACACAACATCCTGACGTTGCTTGGGGACTTATCGCAAGTATGATCATTGGTAACTTTGTGTTAGCAATTGTCAATATACCAATGGCTGGTCTACTCGTAAGAGTACTTGCAATTCCAGCTAAAATACTTTATCCATTGGTGTTAGGTTTGGCGTTTGTGGGAACTTATGCAATTTCCAATTCAGTAGTTGATTTCTATATCTTAGTGATTTTTGGTGTCCTCGGCTACTTTATGGAAAAAGCAAAAGTGCCGACTGCGCCAATGATCCTAGCTGTAATTGTAGGAAATACTATGGAGCAATCTTTTAGACAAGCGACTAGAATCTCTGACGGCGATATGTCAATTTTCGTAACTTCACCTTTAGCAAAGGCACTTATTGTAATCACAGTAGTTTCAGTTGCTTATCCAGCAATAAAGAAATTTGCTGTAAAAATGATCAAGGGCGGTCAAGAAGCTAAAGCAATGTAATTTTCAACTGAATTTAAATCTCAAAGCCACCGAAAGGTGGCTTTAGTGCTTGAATAAAGTCTGTTTGTCACATATAATGATGAAAAAAACAAAAGGAACATGTCTTATGAAAAACATTAATCGACAGCTTAAAAGTGTCTTTATTTTCTTAATAGCAATTGGCGTAATGGTTGTAATTGTTTTGGCGTCTTATTTTAATTATAGGGCAATACAAAATAATGTCATCGAGATTGAGCAATCACAGTTGTTATCCCTTGCGGATACAGTTGCCAATAGCCTGGAGCGCTTTTTTATATATCAAACCCATAATCTGGAGATCCTCGCGAAGAACAGATATTTTATCAGTAATTACACGGCATATCAAAGCGAGCTTTTGAGTGAGACAGCCTTTCAGAATTTAGAGGATTACTATAGTATACAAAGCAACAACATCGAACTGATACGATTGCTTGACCAAAATGGCAAGGAAATCTACACTTATCCCACAACGGATTATGGACATGGCATTGAAACGGACCTTCAAAAGATGTATCGGGATAAGAAAGCCATTGTAGGTGATATTTATAAGGAGCAGGAAAAACTCTATATCAATATCCTTCAACCTGTTGAGATAGAGGGTCAAATTAGTGGTGCACTATATGCCAAGATAAAACTGGATACGATTTACTATACCTTTATAGCACCTGTTAAGGCGGGTGAAAAGGGGTATGCTTCTGTCAAGGATTCAGATGGGATTTTAATTATGCACCCTAACACAGAAGATATCGGAGAGAATGTAATGGAAGCAAGAACGAGAACATATCCCGATTTCGATTGGTCCGAACTTGAATCACTGGTCGAAAAACAAAAAAAAGGTGAATCTGGCGTAGGGATCTACCATTCCTTATGGTTTAATGATAATGATCAAAAACGCGTCAAGAAGTTTAGTGCATACGCACCTGCCCAAATAGGAGACGATTTTTGGATTGTAAATGTTTCTAAAGACTATCTTGAGGTTGTATCTTTCTTAAGGGAACGTACCTACAATATCATTATTATCAATTTTTTTATCATATTGATTTTTGTGACAACTTTACTCTACATTTATAGGGTGCGAAAAGACCAGGCCTTAATTGCCAAAGAGCATGCACTCCTTGTCAAAGTAAAAGAACTTAATGAAGAACTTGAAGAGGATATCAATCAACGGATCATCCTAGAAAAAGAGCTAATAGAGAGCAAAAATAAATTCGAAAATATATTTGAATCCGGTTCAGATTGTATTTTTGTTATTGATATGGAGAAAGATGCTCAAATAGAAGAGGTCAATTTCAAGGTGACTCAGTCACTGGGCTATTCAAAAGAAGCCCTTTTGAATATGCATTATCAGGACATTAGTACCTATATTACACCAGAAAAACTCAATGAAATCAAAAGAGACCTTCTTTTACATCAAAGCTATATGTTTGAAGATGTCTTAAAAGGCAATAATGGTATAGAAATCCCAGTTGAAATCAATATTAAGCCGATGGTTTTGGAGAATACAAATCAAATGGTTATGATTTCCAGGGATATCACCATGAAAAAGCGCTTTGAAGAAGAGATGATGGAAAACAAACGCAAGGAAGCTCTTATGATTTATCAATCGAGATTAGCTGCCATGGGCGAAATGATTGGTAGTATTGCCCACCAATGGCGACAGCCACTAAGCGGCATTTCAATGATTTTTAATAATATTGAAGATGCCTATGCTTACAAGGAGTTGGACGAAAAATTTCTAAAGAATCAAGGGCATCGATTGCAAGAACTCATCAAATACATGTCTCAAACAATTGACGACTTTAGATACTTCTTTAACCCTAAGAATAATAAAGAGAACTTTTTAATGTCAAAGGTGCTGGATCAAACACTTGATTTCTTACGTGAGCGCATTAGACTCAATAACATTGATATTACAATGGCTCATGAGAGGGATATCCTTATGCTTGGCAGGCCAAATCAGCTTTCTCAGGTCTTATTTAGTATATTGAACAATTCCATTGATGCCATTATCACCAATGGTTCAGATCATCGAAAAATAAAAGTAACCTGTTTTGAATCAGACGGTTGTGTTTGTTTGGAGATTGAAGATACGGGTGGCGGTATATCTGAGGAAAAATTATCAAAAATATTTGAAATGTACTATACGACCAAAGAAGCTCAAAACGGAACCGGACTTGGACTTTACATTGCCAAGGTTATCGTTGAGAAAAATTTTGATGGCGAAATTTTGGCTCGAAATACTCAGGACGGACTTTGCGTGATGATTAAGCTTCCTATTATATAGCGCTAAAATGTACTTCTTATGTATCAGAGTATTCCGAAATTGATAAAGGGGGAATTATCATGAAAGAATTAACGTGCTTATACGTTGAAGACGAACCATTTTTGAGAGAGGAAATCGCTAGATTTTTAAAGCGTAGAGTAGGGCACCTTATTGTGGCCGAAAATGGACAAGATGGGCTTGAAAAATTTGAGCAATTTCCAATCGATTTTATTATTACAGACCTAAAAATGCCCGTAATGGACGGTATTGATATGACTCGCAAAATACGGGAAATCAATGATCGTGTGCCTGTAATCATCACCACGGCACTTAGCGATGTTGAGCTCATGCAGTCTTCCATAGAAATCGGGATTGAACGCTATTTATTGAAGCCACTAGAGATAGAAGTTTTAACACAGGCCCTTGAAAGTGTCAAAAAGAAAATAAACAAGCAAAATTTTGAAAATACATTGAACTCAATTAACGTTGAAGAGAGTAAACTCATCGAACGGAAGATCGAGGCTGAGGTAGCAAAGACCATCAAAGCAACCTCGGGAAAAGGGCCACAAAAAGTAAGTGCCTTTCTTAGGGCAAACCTGATCGAGATTGTAATTACTGGCTCTAGAACACAACTTGAACAAACAATATTAAGTGCAGAAGAAAACAAGCGGATTGCAGATTATATAAGGGAAACTTATTATCAACAAGTTCAAGCCGAAATTGAAGCTGCAATAAAGGATTTAACAGGCTTTCGAGCGATTTGGATGAGTCAAAGTTGCAACAGTCAAAAAGATGTCGATATGATCAAATTGATCCTAGAGATTTAAGACGGAAATTTAGCCTTTTGTAGAGATAAAACCATTGAAATTTTGTGAAAATGGGATATACTTAACGTATTTCCCATATGGGTTTTATTTTAGAAAGGAGTTACATCATGACAAGTACGGTTCTAGGTCTAATCGCAGCCTTTCTGACCACATTTTCTTTTCTGCCTCAGGCCATAAAGGTTGTTCGGACTAAAAAGACTGAAGGCATATCACTAGAGATGTACGCCATTTTTACAATTGGTGTCCTTTTGTGGGCGATTTATGGCTTTATGACAATGCAATTGCCTGTAATCTTTGCGAATTCAATTACGCTTGTGTTTGCAGTGATCATACTTTTTTATACTTGGCAAAATGCTATGAAAGAGAAGAAAAAGACAAAATAAGAGGATATAGATTTATCGAAATAAGTATAGGTGTCTCTAATAATGGGTATGAAGACTTAAAGATCATACACGTACTCAAAA
>NZ_JBVBZF010000168.1:0-7533 GCF_057447755.1 Fusibacter sp.
GAGAAATATATTCTGCCTTATGAGAATGAATATAATGAGCATTTTGATGATGATAAGATTACGACTTTAAATAATTTAACATAAGAAGAAGGAAGGATGCCATTTATGAAAAAGAGTGCACTATTATTGATAACTATTTTATTGTTTAATATGGTCATGCCAATGAGTATGGCGGCAATTGACAAAGACCAACCGATAATAGCGGTTCAATATGATGAAGAAATACAAACAATGCAAGCTGGGGAAAAAGGTGTATTATCCATTGAGTTTAGGAACGAGTCACCGAATACAGCTCAAGATATTCATATAACACTAGCAGGTGATCATCCTTTTAGAAGTGATGTCAACACATTAATCAAACAGGTCCTAACCGTAAATCCCTATAAAAATGCAAAAGTTGATTTTAATGTAGAAATTAGTCCAACTGCTAAGCCAAAGCTTTATGAATTCGAAATCGTTTTTGAATACAACAATGTGTGGGGAACATCTTACAGAGAAGTAAGAAAGATGTTTTTAAAAATCAATAGCGACAATAAGGCACCTGTACTGGGGATTTTTTCTGCTGAGACAGCCTCTGATGCGGTTAAACCTGGTGTCCAAGATGCAATCAGTTTGAAAATAATCAACACAGGAACAATTGATGCTAAAGAAGTTAAAATCAATGTATCTGGCTTTGGCATAGAAAATTTGATGCTAAATAAAGATGTTGATACTAAAACTTTATCGCGTATAAAGGCAGGGGAGACGCAATTTGCTTATTTTAATGTCATGTGTGCCCCTAAAGCTAAAACGGGCGTATATCCCTATACTTTAAAACTTTCTTATATTGATGAGTTTGGTGGTGCTTATGAAAAAGAACTTGAATTTTACGTCAACGTGGAAGGGAACGATACCAGTGGCGCAAATATTTCGGTTGAAAATATAAAAGTACCTGATAAAATTGTTCCAAATCAACCCTTTGAAGTAACCTGCGATCTTGTAAACGATGGCAATGTCCTGCTTGAAACAGCAGAAGTGAGTATTGAATACCCAAATGATTTTACTTCAATGGCCAATTCAAAAAAAGTATTTAAAAACTTAAAGCCTGGGGCAAGCAATACCATGACATTTAAGCTGATGGCTAAGAGTGGTACTAATTCAGACAGCTATAGCGGTTATATCAGCGTGAAGTATGTTGCAGATGGTGATACTCAGGATAAGGCGCAGACCATTCAGGAATACGTCGGCCTCACTGTGGATGGTTCAACAGGCTCAAGCAAGCCAAAGCTCATCATCGAAAATTACGAGTATGGTGGCGAACACGTTCTCGCAGGGGAACCTTATGATTTAAAGCTATACATTAAAAACACAAGCACATCAAATGACACAAGAAATATAAAGGTAACCTTAACAAGTGAAGATAATGTCTTTACACCCATTGATTCTTCCAGTTCGTTTTTCATCAATGAGATCAAAGCGGGAGAGGTGTATGAACATAATATTCAGTTAAAAACTAAAATTGATTCATCGGTTAAAATATATTCATTAACAGTGAAAATGCAATATGAAGATGGCAAGGGAAATGCCTATGACGCGCAAGAAAACCCTTATGAGGAATCTGAAGCGCTCAGTATCGCGGTGGCACAGCCCGTCAGACTTGAAACGGCAGAACTCATCGTCCCTTTTGAAACATACGTGGGACAGCCTTTTTACATTGAACAGGAATTTTACAATATGGGTAAAGCGACCATGTACAATATGATGGTCAAACTAGAGGGCCCACAAAGTAATGAAGGTAGCTATTTCGTAGGTAATTTTGAAGCTGGCAGAAGTGAATACTATAGTGCACAAGCCTTTCCTATGGAGGAAGGTTCTTTTGAGGGCAAGCTGGTTTATACCTTTGAAGATGCCCTTGGAAATGTGTCCACTCAAGAAGAGCCTTTTAGCTATACAGTCATGGCCGCACCTGATTTTGGTCAAGAGGGTGGCATGAATGGTGGCATGTATGAAGAGTTTCCCATGGAAGAGCCCACAAAACCTTCATCACTTCCTAAAATTATAGGAGGCCTTGTTGCCCTGGCAGTGATTATCGGTGCTTTTGTGGTGATGAGAAAACGTAAAAAGCGAAAATTAGAGATGGAGTTGGAGGCACTTGATGAGTAATCTAGACTTAGCGCTTATGGGCATTAAAAACCTGCTAAGACGGAAAGCTAGAACCATTTTAACGGTTTTAGGTGTTATCATCGGTACTGCAGCAATCGTTGTAATGGTGTCGCTAGGGCTTGGCATGAATAAAGCCTTTGAGCAGCAACTTCAAGAGTATGGCAGTTTGACGGTCATAAGCGTTTATTCCAATAGAGGGTTTGACGGTGGTATGATGGTCTCTGAGGCGGGCGGCGCTTCGTCAAGCAGTCAGGATGCAATTGTTCTGGATGATGAAACCATCAATGCAATTGAATCAATGGAGCATGTTGATTTCGCCATGGGTTTTAAACGATTTGATTCTAAAATATTTGCAGGTAAATACGAAAGCTGGGCTTCAATAAAGGCAGTGGATTTTAACAAACTTGAGAAGCTCGGCGTTGAACTTAGTCAGGGGACTTTACCTACTTTAGAGGGGCGAAATGAAGTACTCTTTGGCTTTCAGGCAGCACAGCAGTTCTATGATCCAAAATCAAGAAACTATAATGGTCAGCCACCTCAAATTGATATTTTCAATACAAAAATCGAGATGGTGCCTTCGACAAACTATGGTGAAAAGAAACCCAAAGGCTATATCATAACGCCTACAGGGATTACAAGCGAGCAAAACTGGGATTATGCATGGGATGTCTTCATGGACTATGACACCTTTGTAAAAATTAAAACAGAGTTTGATCGTAAAAATAAAAACAATAATGACGGCAATCAAAATAATAGCAGACGTAAAAGCAAACAGAAAGAAAATAAATATGATGAAATGAAAGTCAGTGTAGATGAAGTCAAAAATGTACAGACCATTCAGGAGAGCATCAAAGCTATGGGATTTGAAGCTTATAGTTTGACCGATGCTCTTGAGCAAATGAAAAAGACATCAGGTCTTATTCAAACTATATTGGGCGGTATTGGTGCGGTTTCCTTATTCATAGCTGCCATTGGGATTACAAACACTATGGTCATGTCCATTTATGAACGGACCAAGGAAATTGGGGTCATGAAGGTCATTGGCGCAGAACTCAAGGACATAAAGCGACTGTTTTTGTTTGAAGCGGCAATGATTGGCTTTATAGGTGGTGTATTTGGCGTCTTGATCAGTCTGGGCATTTCTGTGTTAATTAACTCTGTGCTTTCTGGAATGAATGGCGATTCGGGGTATTACGGTCCTCAAATGCTTTCAGATATCCCTATGTGGCTTGCTTTATCAGCGCTTGGATTTTCAACGGTTATTGGATTGCTCGCAGGCTATTATCCTGCTGTAAGAGCGACCAAACTCAGTGCGCTAGAAGCCATTCGTACAGAATAGGAACAATATATAATACATTTCAATAGAAAAAAGATGAAAAGATGTTCAGCTTGTGGCGAACATCTTTTTTATTATAGATCATTAGCTCTCATCCAGATTTGAGCAAGAATCTTCAAAAGCGGTTAGGTGAGAAGGGTAAGGGCAAAACAAGGTTTTGGCGTTAAATGATTATAGATAAATAGGGTTTATTATTTTAGAGGGAAAGTTTATAATTAATAAAGACAGATTTAGGAAGGAGAGTGTAACTGTAATCACATAGTGAACGGTTATAACGAGCGAATATGAAGAATCAATGTCATATAACAATAATAAAAAATGGTAAGAGAGTTGATTTGGATGAAATCATAAATTACACCCAATCACCG
Source organism: Fusibacter sp. (assembly GCF_057447755.1). NCBI lineage: Bacteria > Bacillati > Bacillota > Clostridia > Eubacteriales > Fusibacteraceae > Fusibacter > Fusibacter sp. The sequence goes on from NZ_JBVBZF010000168.1 coordinate 3,847, forward strand.
GTATATGAAGTTATTCGAATTATAGAAGGAACACCCTTGTTTTTTAGAGAACATATGGAGCGCTTTCGTGCATCTCTTGAACTCGTAGAATACAAATGCGATTATTCTGATGAAATGATATTTAATCAAATTAAGGAACTTGTAGAGCTTACTGACCTGAAAAACAACAATGTCAGATTGGAATACGGTTTAACAGAGTTGGGGATGGATCTAGTGCTTTTCATGGTTAATTCAGAATATCCCAAGGAATCCTTTTATGAAAATGGCGCTATGACAATAACGGCAAATGTCGTTCGAGAAAATCCTCACGCCAAGGTGGTCAATGCACAATATCTCGAAAAAATTGCCAAGTTGAAAGAAGCCTCTAGTGCCTATGAAATTATATTGATGGACAGTAACCGTAAAATTGCTGAAGGCAGTAAATCCAATTTATTTTTTGTAAAGGGCGATACGATTTATTCTGCTAAGGCGTCGGATATTTTAATTGGCATTACACGGCTTGAATTGATGCGTGTATTCAGTGCGCTTCATTTAAAATATGTAGAGCTTGATATCTTTGAGGACCAATTATCTGAGTTTGACGCTTGTTTTCTCTCTGGAACCTCTATAGGTGTTCTGCCGATAGAATACATGAACGAAATAAAATATAATTCTGCATTAAATGATGTTATCATAAAATTGAGAAAGGCTTACCAAGCTGTAGTTGAAAATAATTTAGAGTATACAAGGAGGTTATATTTATGACAAGGGTACATGAGCGTTTTTTAAAATATGTGGCGTTTGACACAGAATCTGATCCAAATTCCGAAACTTGTCCTTCAACAGAGAAACAAAAAAGATTGGGTGAATATCTCGTATCAGAAATGAAAACCATGGGGATTTCAGATGTTGAAATGGATGAAAACGGCTATGTCTACGGGCAAATACCTTCAAATTCAAAAAATGATAAGGCGCCAAGCTTGGCATTAATTGCACATATGGATACATCACCTGACCTATCGGGTGCTAATATAAAAGCAAAAGTTATCACAAACTATGATGGTGGCACAATCGTACTGAATGAAGCTTTAGATATAAAAATGTCACCAAAGGAATTTGATCATCTTGCCCATTATATTGGACAAGATTTAATCGTGACTGATGGGACAACACTTTTGGGGGCCGACAATAAAGCGGGAATCGCGGAAATCTTAACCTTGTGTGAGAGGGTACTACAAAACAATGATTTGGAACATGGACCATTAAAAATAGCTTTTACACCTGATGAAGAAGTTGGAAGAGGTGCAGATTTGTTCAATCTTGCCAAACTTGGCGCAGACTTTGGTTATACCGTTGATGGTGGTGAGATTGGAGAACTTGAGTTTGAAAACTTTAATGCTGCAACTGCAAAAGTTAAGATCAATGGTACAAATATTCACCCAGGATCTGCAAAGGGTAAAATGGTGAATTCGATCTTAATTGGTATGGAGTTCAATCAAATGTTGCCAGCGTTTGATATACCAGCATTTACGGAAGCATATGAGGGCTTTAATCACTTGAATGATTTCCATGGTTCTGTGGAAGAAACGCATTTGCTTTATATCATAAGAGACCACGATTTAGAAAAGTTCAATCAAAAGAAGAATTTGTTCAAGAATATTGAAACTTTTTTAAATGAAAAATATGGTGATAAGACAGTAGAAGTTGAGCTTATTGATTCATATTTCAACATGCGCGAACAAATTCTACCTCACTTTCATCTCATTGAAACGGCGAAAAAGGCAATGCATGCATGCGGCGTAGAACCGATTGTTGTGCCAGTTAGAGGTGGAACAGATGGTGCAAGGCTTTCATATATGGGCTTACCGTGCCCTAATATTTGCACTGGCGGTCATAATTTCCATGGTAGATATGAATATATCCCTGTACAATCTATGGAAAAAACAGTTGATATTTTAGTTGAAATTGTGAAATTGTATGAAAAATTTCACGTGGAGGTATAGATGAAACATCGATTTCAGCGCTTTGAATTTTTAATAGGCGAGCGAAAGCTGGAATGGCTAAAAGAAAAACATGTGGTTGTATTTGGTGTTGGTGGTGTCGGTTCCTTTACCATAGAGGCACTTACCAGAGCTGGTATTGGTAAACTCACAATCGTGGATTATGACATTGTGGATTTAACAAACATAAATCGACAAATTCATGCAACAGATAAAACAGTTGGTATGATCAAGGTTGAGGCTATGGCGAGTCGATTGATGGACATCAATCCTCAACTGGAACTACATGCAATTAATCAAATGATTACTGTGGACAATGCAGATGAATTCTTTGATGGACTTAAAGTGGACTATATTGTGGATGCGATAGATATGGTAACTTCAAAAATTGAACTTGTCCTACAGGCTCAAAAAAGAAATATTCCAATTATTGCCTCCATGGGAACTGGAAACAAACTCGATCCCACGCGTTTGAAGGTGACTGATATCTACAAAACAGAAATTTGTCCACTTGCTAGAGTTATGAGACGAGAACTCAAGGCGAGAGGGGTAAAAGCCTTAAAGGTAGTGTACTCAGATGAGATGCCCATAACACCAGACCATTCTAAGATGGGTGAGGTTCCACTTGTTGGTCGTAAATTACCACCTGGAAGCACATCCTTTGTGCCGTCAAGTGCAGGCCTTATATTGGCATCGGTTGTTGTAAACGACTTTTTAAATGAGGTTGAATTAGTTGACATAATATGATAAAATTTTAAGTAAGTGTGTTGGTTTCTGTAAAATGTTGATATTTTATGAGGCCATCATCATTTATAAAATTAAATCGCAAGCAAATAAAAGAAATGACATTAAAAGAACTTGTTTATTTGTATATAAAAGGCGAAACAGGCTGTGTTCGAGTGGTATATCGAATATAGTACAAATTCTGTGGAGGAAGTTTATGACTAAAAAAATATGGGTTCAAATGATGTTGGTGATGCTTTTGTCTGCACTTATGTCTATCAGCTTTATGGAGAGTGCAGTGAACTTGGATCAGAAGGCTTATAAAAAAGGTGATGATTCAGAAGATGTAAAGCTGATACAAATAGCATTAGCGCTAGATGGTACTTATGATGGTAGTGAGTTTACAACGACATTTGGTCCTAAAACTGAAAAAGCGGTAGTCGCGTTTCAGAAAAAATATGGTCTTGATGCAGATGGTATAATCGGAAGCTCAACAATTGATAAAATGATTTCTAAAAATTTGTTGCCGGTTTTATCGCAACCGGTTTATAAGTTTGAGGATGACAATAGTGAAATTAAGTTTATACAATACGCATTGATTCAAGAGGGGTTATTGGAGATTGATCATCCCACAACGTACTTTGCAACCTTGACTGAACGTGCTGTTAAAGCCTTTCAAAAGAAATATAATTTAGAAGCTGACGGTATCGTTGGTGAAGCAACCATTGAGAAATTAGCTGACTTAGGCTATGTTAAGAATAATGTTCAAAAGGATGTTGCAAGTGAAAATGACAGTGAATCAGAGGCTGTAGTGGTTATAGAACCTGTAAACACTGAAAATTTAAGCTTTATTGGTAGTGTTAAAAACACATCTTTTAAAAAAGGTGATGACAATGCCGATGTTATTCTGATTCAAAAAGCCTTAAATGTCATGGGATATTTTGAAAGTGAAACATTTACCTCGCTTTATGGTGATCAAACGATA
>NZ_JBVBZF010000169.1:0-7466 GCF_057447755.1 Fusibacter sp.
AAATATATCAATAAATCCCCCTTATGATAAGGTAATCATCTTCAAAGAAGTATGACACCTTAAAAATAAGGGGGATTTTAGTGTTTTTTATGACATACTACCTGACATGCCAAACAACATACCAGATACCATCGGAATTAGCCAAATTAGCCAGACGACAATACTAAACTTGTGAAAGGTTTTGAGTTGGTTTTCATCTTTTTTAAGGATGACAACTGTCGCCCAAACTGCATGAAACATCATTAAAACGATTGCCAACATGCCTGTTATACCATGGAAATTAAATTGAAAGATACTACCTGCTATTTTACCCATTGCATTAGTACCAAGTGTATCACAGATCAATCCAAGCCAGAAAATACCAACATGCCATGGTTTTAAAACTTTTTGAAGTTTTTCACTCCAAACACCAATTGTGTAGAACACAAGTGCAAGACTTATAAAAACGATTGCAAAAATTAACATAAATAAGATCCTTTCTTTATGAACGACGTTCATATAATGAGATTTTAAAAGCACATTAGATGTGCTTCTTGATGTGACTGGCTAAAATTTCATCTCCTGAGATAAGAAGTGTTTCTAGGAGTGACAAGCCTTCTAATATTTTTTCAGATTCAAGTGGGTCCATAGATTTCAGAAGGAGCTGCAAGTATCTGGAAAGATTTTGGTCAATATGCTGATGTGAATGACTGAACTCTTCCGTAAGCGAAACGAATACTTTACGTTTATCTTCCTTGCTTCTAACTCTTATTACCAAATTTTGCTTTTCTAAACGGTCTACGATTCCTGACACAGCAGCAGGACTTATGTTCATTTCTTTACTGATATCTGTAATCTTTAATTGCCCGTGCTTCTCAAGTAGGGTAACCAAGGTGAGTTGAGGCACCGTTAGATGATACTCAGAATAAAAATTCATAAGGCCTTTTTCGAGTTGTTTCTGAATAATTTTCAACTTTTCCATAATAAGCATGCTTTCTGACATATGACCACCTTATTGTTTAACGTGTAAATATTTAACCTGTTAAATAAAATATAAACCAAAAAAATATTTTTGTCAATCCTTTTCATAAAACATTTGATATAATAAATCTATGAACTAAAAGTCTTATAAATGACATATATTAAGAGGTGACTACGTGAATCGTTTGGCTGAAAAAATTAAAAATGCAAGAATAGCTGCAAAGATGACAGAGAAAGAACTTGCGCAAAAAAGTGGTGTATCTTTAAGTTATCTTTTACAGGTCGAATCGGGGAAAAAAGTAATCAGTGAAAAAATAGCAGACCAAATATTGGCGGCATTAAATGAGAAAGTGGAATTTATTGATCCGGCGATTGAAGCTAAGCTCACTGCAGAAACACAACAAGTGGCTGCAAAAAAAGTAACACCTGTTCAAGAATCGGTAAAGAGTAAAAACCATGTAGTGCCAACAGGTCAGTGGCAAGATGCATTAGCGGGCATCGTAAAAAGGGTACCGATATATGATTTGGTGAGATGGGAAAATATTGGCTTCAAAGAGCACCCTGTTATAGATAACAAGGTTGAAGGCTACAACGGCGAAAAATTACTTTATGTAAAGGTAACCAATAATCAAGCCAGTGGTTTAAGAATTAAAATGAATGATTTGGTCTTTGTGCTCGAAGGCAATGAAATTGGTAAAAATGGGATCTATCTATTGGAATATCAAAATAAGAGAGTCATCAGACAGGTGATGAAGGTCAATAACCGTGAATATTCTTTGATACTCGGTGGTGCCACAGAGCCTGAAATTGTTGATTCTAAAAAGATAAAAGTGATTGGTAAATGCTTAAGTGTACTTTTTGAGCTCTAGCATCTAAAATAATGGCTTAAAGATAGGAGTAGAAGATGAATTATCAGGATGTCGTAAAAAATGCAAAAGAAGTAATTGGACCTCACTGCAAGGTGTGCAACGAATGTAATGGCATAGTTTGTAAGGGAAAAATACCGGGACCAGGTGGTAAAGGCACAGGTTTGGGATTTATCAGAAACTATAGTGATTTAAAGAAGATCAGCTTAAACATGGATACCATACATGACAGGCTTAATACAAATACAAAGTGTGAATTATTTAATCATGAGTTTGATCTCCCTGTTTTTGCAGGTCCAATAGGTGCTGTCCAAATGCACTATAGTGACCTATATGATGACATGACTTTTTCAGAGGCCCTATTAAAAGGTTGTAAGGCTTCTGGCAGTATTGCGTTCACAGGAGATGGTGTCAAGGATGAAGTTTTTATTGGGACAATGGACGCAACATTGGCACTAGGAGGTCATGGTGTACCAACAATAAAGCCTTGGAGTGAGAAAGAGGTCATTGAGAAAATCAGACTTGCTGAAAAGGCAAATGCTCTTGCACTTGCAATGGATATTGATGCGGCAGGACTTTCTATTCTAGCAGCTCAAGGTAAGCCAGTTGCACCCATGAATGTCGAAACATTAAAGCGTATCACATCAAGTACTAATCTCCCGTTTGTCATCAAGGGGATTATGACGGTTGAAGGGGCTAGAAAAGCAGTGGATGCTGGTGCCTACGGTATTATCGTATCGAATCATGGTGGTCGAGTCTTAGATGAGACACCTTCTTCTATTTCTGTCTTACACGATATTGTAGAAGCAGTCAAGGGACAGATTAAGATCATCATTGACGGTGGCTTTAGATCTGGAATTGATGTGTTTAAGGCCTTGGCACTTGGTGCGGATGCCGTCATTATAGCAAGACCCTTTGTAACTGCTGTATATGGGGGTGGTTCAGAAGGTGTTGCATTATATGTCAACAAAATAAAAGATGAACTTTCAAATGCGATGATTATGACAGGGTGTGAATCCTTAGCAGATATCAATTATTCAAAGGTAAAATGTACTTTGTAATCCATTCAACTAGAGTGAGGAGGACAAAATGAAAAAAATTAACGGCATTACATTAATTATTGTTGCGCTGATTTTAAGTGTGGGTTTGGTTATTTCATCCTATACTGTAGTGGAGGGTGTTAAAAGTGTTAAGAGTGCCCCAAAAGCCTTGACCGTTACTGGTTCGGCTAAAAGAACCATTCAATCTGATGTAATCGTCTGGGAAGGTTCTTTCAGTGTAGATGCTTATGATATGACATCAGGCTATGCTGAGTTAAAAAAAGAGGCTGAAGTCGTTCGTAAATATTTCGCTGACAAGGGCATCAAACCGGAGGAAATCACTTTTTCATCTGTTAACACCTATACGCGAAATCGAATACTGGATAATGGTGTTTATACAAATATCATAGATTCATATAACCTATCACAAACTGTTAAAATTAATTCAACAAGAGTATTGGAAGTGGCTGAAATTGGCCGAAATGCTACGGAACTCATAGAACAAGGGATTAATTTCACTTCAAATAATCCTCAATATTTCTATTCGAAACTGGCAGATTTGAAGATTGAGATGATTGGACTTGCCACTTCGGATTCTAAAGCCAGAGCTGAAGCTATGGTAGGTGTTACTGGGAATAAAATCGGAATGCTTCAAGCGGCTAGAGTGGGCGTTTTTCAAATCACATCGCTTTATTCCAATGAAATTGCTGACTATGGCATCAATGATACTTATTCCTATGAAAAAGAAATAACGGCTGTCGTCACTTGTGATTTTGAAGTAAAATAATGGGTACTGATTTCATAGAGTTGTATATGTTGGTTAAAAAATTAATTAAGGAGGCGCACATGGGTAAGAAAGCAATGGAAATCGTAAATTTGGACATTAATGAACTTGTTCAAATGTTGAACGAAGCTTTGGCAGAAGAATGGTTGGCTTATTATCAGTATTGGATTGGTGCACGGGTAATGGAAGGACCAATGCGTACTGAGATTGAAAAAGAATTGTTGTTACATGCGACACAAGAGCTTGGTCATGCTGAACTTGTCGTTAATCGCATAATTCAACTTGGTGGCACACCAATTTTGAATCCAGACCAGTGGCTATCATTTGCTAAATGCCCATATGAAGCGCCTACTGATCCTTATATTGAGGCAGTGCTTCAACAAAATCTAGCAGGTGAAAGATGTGCCATTCAGAGATACGAAGGTATTGCAAGCTTCACACAGGGCAAGGATTTTGCAACCTATCAGATGGCAATAACCATTTTAAATGATGAAATTGAGCATGAAAATGATATTGAGGATTGGATTAATGACATAGAACGCTTAAAAGATGACATTAGAAAAATGAAATTATAATATCATTAAAAGAGGAAACAATTCAACTCGCTTAGAGTTGAATTGTCTCTTTTTGAATAAGAAAAATGAACGTCCTATAGGTTGTGAGAGAGGCATTATGAAAAAAAACAAATTGAGTATCTTATTAGGCATTATCTTGGGAATAGTATTGACATTTCCTAATCATATTTCATTTTCAGAGCCGGAAGAAACTTCTCTTGAAGTTGTTAATATACTGGATGGCATTACCAGTCAAGAAAAAGGTGTTTTAGAGCAGCTCTTTATCTTATCTCAGGAAATTGATAATCTGACCCTGCAAGCGTCAAATTATGAAATGGAAATTGAAGGGATAAAATCAGAAATCTTAGCATTAGATCAAAAAATAGCGGTTCAAACACAAGAACAGGCTGATATGCTTAAGCATTTAGGAGATGTTCTCAGACACTATCAAAAAAATGGTGCAAATAGCTTCTTTGAAATCATGATACGTTCAAACAGCATTAATGAGTTCGTTCAAAGGCTTAATATTCTTAGAGATTACACCAATAACAATAAAAAGTTAGTCGATGAAATTGAACTGAATAGAAAGGCATTGGATCAAGCAAATGTTGAAAAAAAGAAGGAACTCGAATTTCTTGAACAATTGGAAAAGGATTTGAGTGAAACCATATTTGATAAAACCCAGACAAGACAAGCCCTTGAATCCTCTCTTGCTAATTTACATACGGAAAGAGATAAATATGAAGCTTATCTCAATGAGGTAAATGAGACATGGAATGCACTGAAACCCCTATTTAAAGAGACGGTTGACGAATTTTCAAGACTTGTAAAATCGGATGCACTACCTTATGATGCTATTTCATTAGAGTTTTCCATTACGGGTGTCAAAGGGATTATAAGTGAATCTGTTTTTAATGCAATATTGGAAAAACAGGCGGTGCTTCCGAAACTTGAGTTTGAATTTCAGGACCAAGTCATGCAGGTGAGCATACCTGAGAAAAAAATAAGTTTGTCTGGGTATTTTGAAATCGTGGAAGGTCATAGTTTGAAATATATTGTGACTGATGGCATGTTTTATGACTTGCCTTTGGAAGCGGAGTCTATAAAGGAACTTTTTAGTGAGGGTTATATGTCACTTGATTTAACCTATCTACTTGAAGGTTATAAAATTGATAAAGTGGTTCTCAAAAAAGGCACCTTAGAACTTTATGTCAAACCATCATTATTTTAGGAGGAAGTTCATGCGACAACCTGTAATACAGGCAAAAAATATTACTTTAGAATATCCCAATGGCAACCTGGCTCTAAAAGATATAAATTTCGAGTGTTATCAAGGCGAAATCGTTTATATCGTGGGACCGAGCGGATCAGGAAAAACAAGCTTGTTAAAGCTTTTCATGGGCATAGAAAGCGCTACAAATGGTGAACTGTTTATACTGGGAGAATCTTTGGCCAAGGACAATTTAAAGCGTATAAGACAGGCGATTGGACCGGTTTTTCAAGAGTTCAGATTGCTTGAGGGCAGAACGACCATGGAAAATGTGATGTTTGGTATGCGCTTTTTAAACTTCAGTGTTAAAGAGATGTATGAAAGGTCAGAAGAGGCCCTTATAAGAGTTGGATTGGGTCATAAATTAAGTTCGGAAGTGGATCATTTATCATGGGGGGAATCTCAAAGAGTTGCAATTGCTAGAGCTGTGGCAAGAAAGCCAAGACTCATTATTGCAGATGAACCTACGGGCAACCTTGATCATGAAAATGCTGTTAATATTTTAGAACTCTTAACCTCATTTAAGGATGAAGAGACAAGTGTTTTAATTACGACGCATGCAACCCATCTCATAAGCAGTAGAGAAAGTCACCATTTGATAACAATGAATCAAGGTCAATTAATGTGGGAGAAAAAGACTTATGAATAAACCAATTGAGTTGTTGCATTATTTCATAAAAGAGGCTTATATTATTTTTAGAACCAATAAAATTTCAAATATACTTTCCATTTTAAGTCTGTCTTTAATATTTTTCATCTTTTCTGTTTTGGCGGTAAGTCGAGAAGTCGGCAATACATTTGCTACCGCATTATCTAATCAAGCTGAGGTAAGCGTCTACTATGAAGCGCCTATAAGTTCAGATGATTATATAGGTCTCGTCAAGGCCATTAAAGACATCGAAGGGGTTAAGGACGTCACAGAAATTACCGCTGATGAGGCATATGAACGAATGAAATCGGTCCTAGGAAATGATGCCGCTGTGCTGAGTTACTTAGAAACGAATCCCTTCCTAGCCTTTCTTGAGGTCAGTGTGGATTTAAATCAAGTTGAAAGTGTGACACAGGCATTAGTGAAACTCGATAATGTGGATACGGTAAGGGACAATATAGACATATTACAGGGGGTTAGACGATTTATTGGCATTATAACTTATGCCTTTGCCTTTGTGAGTATGGCTATGGGTGTTTCAACGGTTGTCCTTACAGGACACATTATAAGACAGGGCATTTACAACAATCGAGAACAGATTACAACGATGAATCTCCTAGGTGCGCCGGAAGCCTTTATGATGATTCCTTATCTAATTGAAGGTTTATGGATCACGCTATCCAGCGGTTTAATTGCAGCTTTGGTTATAAATCAAAGTATTCGCCTTGTATACCTTAAAGCAGATGCACCCTTGCCTTTTATGCCCATGCCTGAAATGAATCACCTTCTTAATATCTCGGGACTCTTGCTTCTAATAGCATCAATAAGTCTTGGCCTAATGGGTAGTATATTCGGGTGGTATTCAGTAAAGGAAAAATAAATCAGATTTTCAGGATCAAAACAAATAACAAGGAGGCATAGGATGCTCGAACAATTAATTATGAGTGGATTTGGCGGAACTGAGGATTACAATTGTGCTGAAAAAATACTCTATGGTGCCAATAAGGCTTATGGATTTGGTATTTCAGAGGAAATATTAAAAATTGCTTCTGGTTTTGGCGGTGGCATGATGACAGAAAAAACATGTGGTGCTGTAACGGCCTCTGTTATGGTGCTGGGCTTAAAATTCACATCGACCATTGCCCATGAGTCTCAAGTCTTAAAGCCAATCGTTCAAAGGTTCATAGGCGATTATGAGAAGGAAATGAAATCAATAGAATGTGCGCCTTTGAAGTTAGATTTTAGGACTGAGGAAGAAGGCTGTAAAATAGTCGTACTCAAAGCGGCTCAAATACTAGATCGCATTATGATGGAAAATGAATCTTAGAAAGTTAGTAAAGCTA
>NZ_JBVBZF010000170.1:0-7453 GCF_057447755.1 Fusibacter sp.
CAACTTGAGACTTCAAAGAATGACGACGGGTAGATTTGAGCTTGTTAGGAAGAAGGAAAGAAGCAAAGGAAATGCCCAGAGTGGCCTCGACATAGAAGTGATGGACCAATATACTGGTAAACTCAGACACGTAAAAACCCTTTCGGGTGGTGAGACCTTTAAGGCATCACTATCTTTGGCGCTTGGACTCTCAGATGTGGTTCAGCGCTTTTCGGGTGGTATAAGTCTTGAAACCATGTTTATTGATGAAGGTTTTGGTACCCTTGACAGCGATTCACTCGATAAAGCCATAGAATCCCTTATGAATCTATCCAGTCAAAACAGACTTGTGGGTATTATCTCCCACGTACAGGAGCTCAAAGAGAGAATACAGACCCAACTCTTGGTCGTACAGGAAATTGAAGGTTCACACACTAAAATTCAATGCTAATGATGATAAACCCCTAAGACGCATCTCGTTTTAGGGGTTTTCTACACCCAAAATTTGAAGGACCAGAACTTCAAAACGAATAATTGGAATATTCTGTTATATTACATACGCGAAATATGCACTTCAAACATGGAAATTTACAATTTATTCATAAATTCAACTCTTAAATCAAAAAATAGATAAAATGGACTAAATATGACAAGAGGGAGGATACCTTTGGAGACTATGGCAAAATGTATTGGATTTGGTCCTTTTTTAAAAGAAAGCCTAAGTGCTTACTATGATATCTTATCGCCTAAAAAGGGTGCTTGTGATTTCATAGCAAAGTATAACGAGCGAAACTCGGCATATGCACTGAAGAAAGAAATTGAATATTATGCATTTGAAAATAACGAGGTTATTTTTTATGAAAAGGTCAATGAACTCGACATGGCAAAAATAGATGAAATAAAAGCAATGTTTCAGTCAAAGCATAAAGAGTATGTGGCATCCAGCAAGGACCACATGGCAACTTCCATGTATTATGTCGTCGAAGTAGACCTGCCTCAACACAGCAGCATTATTAGTGCTATTAAACGCTTTAGGTTCTATAAGAGCTTTAAATTTGGCTTGGAAGGCTGGGTCAATGGCAGTATTATTTTAATCGACACCACCACGCAAAAGGGATATTCCAATCCCTATGGTAAAAAAGAGCTTAAGAGACTTTTGAAATTGCATAATAAGTTTCTTGAAACGATTGTAAGTCAAACGACTTCAATATAAAAAACTTTGGGGAGGTAGGAACAAAATGAGTGCAATGTTATTGATTTTAGTTTCTGTGGTAGTATTTTTTATTGCTTATGTCACATACGGCGCTTCTCTCGCTAAAAAGTGGGGGATCAATGAAAGCATTAAGACGCCAGCACATCGTATGAACGATGGTGTGGATTATGTGCCAGCTAAAGCACCGGTATTATTAGGTCATCATTTTTCTTCAATCGCAGGTGCGGGTCCAATCGTAGGTCCGATATCAGCAGCAATTTTCGGATGGGTTCCAGTTTTCTTATGGATCATCATCGGTTCAATTTTCTTTGGTGGTGTACATGACATGGGTTCACTTTTCGCTTCAGTAAGAAACGATGGTAAATCTATAGGTGAAGTTATTCATACTTCAATCGGAGAAAAAGGCAAAAAATTATTTGCAGTATTTGCATGGTTAACACTTCTACTTGTTGTTGCAGCCTTTACAAACATCGTTGCAAACACGTTTGTATCAGTGCCAGCAGCAGCATCATCTTCATTAATGTTTATCCTCTTAGCCGTTGTATTCGGTTACTTCGTTTATAGAAGAGGTGTGAGTTTGGCAATCGGTTCTGTTATTGGCGTAGTAGCCCTATTCGCATGTATTTATCTTGGCACTCTATTCCCAATTTCACTTTCAAAAGAAGTTTGGATGATTATTTTATTAGGTTATATTTTCGTAGCGAGTGTTACACCTGTTTGGATATTACTACAACCAAGAGATTATTTAAATTCTTTCTTATTATATGCAATGCTTGCAGGCGGACTTATCGGTATCGTTATTATGGGACCATCTATGCAACTTGCGCCAGTTACAAGCTTCTCAATTGGTAAATCAACCCTATTCCCAATACTTTTCGTAACAGTGGCATGTGGTGCGATTTCTGGCTTCCACTCACTCGTAGGATCAGGAACAACTTCTAAGCAAATCGACACTGAAAAAGACATTCGACTTATTGGCTATGGTTCTATGTTAATCGAAGGTGTTCTTGCAGTAATCGCAATTATCACAGCGGGTTACGTTGGCGCAGATAAATTTGCTGAACTCTTAGCAAATGGTGGCCCAGTTAACGTATTTGCAGATGGTCTTGGTACCTTCATGACTTCATTTGGCCTTCCTTTTGCAACAGCAAAAAGCTTTACAGCACTTGCAATTTCAGCTTTTGCATTGACTTCACTCGATACTGCAACAAGACTTGCAAGATTTATCTTCCAAGAGTTCTTTACAAGTGGTGAAGAAGTTTCTGAAAAAGGCATTACGAACAGATATGTCTCTACAGGGATCACTGTTATCTTCGGTGGTAGCTTAGCCTTCTACGGTTGGACTAAAATTTGGCCATTGTTCGGATCTGCAAACCAACTTTTAGCAGCACTTGCATTATTGGCACTTGCAATTTGGTTAAAGGAAATGGGCAAAGAATACAAGCAAGTCCTTATTCCAATGGTCTTTATGTTTGCGGTAACACTAGCAGCACTCGTGCAGTTAATCTTTGCAAACTTGACAAACTATATTTTACTGGGCTTCTCAATAGCGCTCTTTATCCTTGCAATCGTATTGATTCAACAATCAATTAATGCCTTCAAAGGAAAAGCAGCAATCCAAGACCAAGTGAAATAATCCATCAAAACGTTATTTTCCAATTTAACCCATATTCGGATACACCTTTCCACGGCCCCCAATTATGCCTGGTAAGGTGTATCTTTTTTTGTGGTGGACACTTAGAAACTGCGAATCGACTTTTTTTGACAAAAGAGAAGACTAAAAATAGACGTTTAACCTCTACAATGTGATTAATAGAATTGAACATGGAGGCGTATAAAGATGATTAATAACTCAGATATTTCAAAAGCAATGAAAGTCAAACTTGAAGATATCTTCAAGACCTTACCTGAAAAACCAAAGTTTGTTGAGGGGATCAGAAGAGCACCAAAGCGTGAATTTACATTATCAAAAGAAGAAACGGCATTATCTCTAAGAAATGCTTTGCGTTACATCCCAGAAGAATGGCATGAAGCATTGGCTGAAGAATTTTTAGAAGAGCTTTTAACAATGGGAAGAATCTATGGCTACAGATTTAGACCTGCTACTGAAATCAAAGGTAAATCCATCGATGATTACAAGGGTGCAACCGTTGAAGGTCGTGCAATGCAAGTTATGATTGACAACAACCTTGATTTTGACATCGCCCTCTACCCATACGAGCTCGTAACATATGGTGAAACTGGTCAAGTATGTCAAAACTGGATGCAATATCACTTAATCAAGAGATATTTAGAAGTAATGACAGATGAACAAACTTTAGTAGTTCAATCAGGTCATCCACTTGGCTTATTCAAGTCTCCAAAAACAGCACCTAGAGCAATTATCACAAATGGCTTGATGATCGGTATGTTTGATGACCTTGAAAACTGGAACCGTGCAGCGGCACTTGGCGTGGCTTCTTATGGTCAAATGACAGCTGGTGGTTGGATGTACATCGGTCCTCAAGGGATTGTACATGGGACTTATTCAACAATCTTAAATGCGGGTAGAGATAAACTCGGTATTCCTGAAGATAAAGATTTAAAAGGCAGATTATTCGTAACATCGGGTCTTGGCGGTATGAGTGGGGCTCAAGGTAAAGCAGTTGAAATCGCTGGTGGCGTTGGTATCATCGCTGAAGTAGACGAGTCTAGAATCGTGACACGTCACACTCAAGGCTGGGTAAGCGAAGTAACAAGAACGCCTAAAGAAGCCTTTGACAGCGCAAAAGCACATCAAGCGGCAGGCACAAAAGCTGCAATCGCCTTCCTTGGTAATATTGTAGACTTACTTGAATATGCAGTTGAAAACGATGTTCACATCGATCTTTTATCTGACCAAACTTCTTGCCACAATGCATATGATGGCGGTTACTGTCCAGCAGGTATTACTTTTGAAGAGCGTACAGAGCTTCTTGCAAAGGACAAGCCTAAATTTGTAAAACTCGTTAACGAAACTTTAGTGAGACATTATAAAGCAATCAAAGCCCTTACAAGCAAGGGTGTTTACTTCTTTGACTACGGTAACAGCTTCATGAAAGCAATCTTTGATGCTGGTGTATCTGAAATTTGTAAAAATGGCGTCAACGAACTTGATGGCTTCATCTGGCCTTCTTATGTAGAAGACATTTTAGGACCTGTATTGTTCGATTATGGTTATGGACCTTTCAGATGGGTTTGCCTCACAGGCAAAGACGAAGATCTTAGAAAAACAGATCAAGCGGCTATGGAATGCATCAACCCTGAGAGAAGATTCCAAGATAGAGACAACTGGATTTGGATCAGAGATGCTGAAAAGAACAAATTGGTTGTAGGTACAAAAGCGAGAATTCTTTACCAAGATGCACTTGGTAGACTTAAAATAGCACTTAAGTTCAACGAAATGGTTAGAAATGGCGAGATTGGTCCAGTTATGCTGGGTAGAGACCACCATGACACAGGCGGTACGGATTCACCATTTAGAGAAACGTCAAATATCAAAGACGGTTCGAACATCATGGCGGAAATGGCAACACATGTATTTGCAGGTAACGCTGCTCGCGGTATGAGCCTTATCGCCCTTCATAACGGTGGTGGTGTTGGTATCGGTAAATCAATCAACGGTGGTTTCGGTATGGTCCTTGATGGCAGTGAGCGCGTTGATGAAATTCTTTCAAATGCCATGCCGTTTGATGTAATGGGTGGTGTTGCAAGACGTGCTTGGGCAAGAAACGAGCATGCACTTGAAACCTCTATTGAGTACAATGACATCAGATCAACAGATCACATCACATTGCCATTTATTCCAAAAGAAGAATTGGTTCAATCTTTAGTTGACAAACACTATGTAAAAGGTGGAAAATAGTATTAAACAGAATGGCTGCTAATCGAGGTTCGAGAGGCAGCCTTTTTAATAAATGCTAAATCTGTGGTAAAATTCAAGGGTAAGACATAGAAATAATAGAGATGAAGCGAGAAGAACATGATAAAACTAAATCTTTTGGGAAAACCTAATATTGAAATAGACGGTAAAGCAGTGGATGTTTCACTCAAGAAAAGTGAAGCCATCCTATATTATATTGGTGTCCAAAAAAGAGTGACTCGATCTGAATTAGTGACTTTAATATGGGCGGATACGGATGAGCAAACCGCCAAGAAAAATCTTAGAAACAGCCTTTACAGACTAAAAAAAGACTTGGATCTCGATATTTTTCACTGTCCTAACAAGAACATCATCGAACTTGATGAAACCCTATCCTTAAAGCTTGATTATGACGATGATGATATTCAGTTTCTCAAATCCTACCAGGGTAAGTTTTTAGAGGGTTTTACGCTTAAGGAGTCTGAAAAATTTGAAGCATGGACCATGGAAACTGAGGCGACGCTCAATCAAAAATATATGACCTTGGGGGCAAGGTTTGTTAAAAATATCCTGGAAAAAGAAGACCAGGCTTTAGTAGACCAAGCGCTTGAAATTGCACTGACCATGCGCCAAATTGACGAGTTTGATGAACAGGTGACACGGTTTTTAATGCAGCTCTATCATCTGCAGCATCAGTACAAACCCATCGTAGAAGAGTATCAACGTATCAAGACCTTGCTCGACGAGGAAATGGGTATTTTACCAGATAAAGAAACCCGCGAACTCTATTATGAATTGATTAATCAAAGAGTGGATGAAGAATCACCAGAAACCTTATTTGGTAGACAATCGGAACAAGATATCGTCTTAAAGCAATTAGATGCCTTTGCCAAAGACAAGGACCGAAAGGGCGTTGTCATCATGGGGGAGGCTGGTGTAGGTAAATCCAAGCTCATGGAGGAAGCTTTTGAGCTTTCAAACCAGCAGGCCTTTTATATTCTTAAAGCCAATTGCTATCAGATGGAAGAGGAATTCAACTTTAAACCTTGGAACGAAATCTTTATACAGCTTTCGCCAATTATTAAGGCTAGAGGCATTGAAATATCACTCCCTATCCAGCAGATGCTCTCGCGTGTCTTTCCGAGTTTTGTTGAAAAACACGAACAGATGCGGATGGAAAATCTGGAAACCATTAAGTTTGATTTTCTTGAAAAAATCATATGTAATCTTTTGGACGAAATTGGACAAAATAAAAAAATCGTCTTTGGATTTGAAGACCTCCAGTGGATGGATCAAACCAGTTTAAAACTATTGATCAGTATCATGCTTCATTGTAAGCACGTGACATTCATTGGGACTATGAGAAATGAATATTCCAATAAAATAGACCAATTCATGGCGATTATGCACAAATACAATCTCATTCAGGACTTGATTTTAGAGCGTTTCAGTCAAGAAGACACATTGGCCTTTATCGATTTTCTGACAGATGGTCGTCTTGACGAGGCGGCAAAAAATCGCATATACAAAGAAACTGAGGGAAATGCCTTCTTTGTAGTGGAGTACATCAACATCATAGATGAAAAATTCAATCGCAGAATCAAAGATATTCTTGCGGCGCGATTCATAGGCATCTCTCAAGAGGCTATGAAAATCCTCAATATTACCGCCATGTTCTTTGATGAACTGGAATTTGATCTCTTACTTAAACTCTACGCAAAAGAACCCTATGAAACCATTGATCAAATACAGGAGCTCAAGGATAAGTTTATATTGAAGGAACTTGAAGGTGACGATGACGTGAGATACCGATTCACACACCACAAACTCCGTGAATATATCTACGAGGCCATTCCGCTCCCTAAGCGTAAAATCCTCCACAACAAAATTGCAGATACACTGGAGGAAATGCTCGTTGGAAACAAAAGGGACATTTTAATTATTCAGAAGCTAATTTACCATTATCAAGCTGCTGGTAATTATCAAAAACACTTGAAGTACTATTTGAGATATTTAAAGACCTATTTTGATTTTTCACATGAGCTCTATCCAGAAATCAACAATCAATCAGCCCTTAGCCTTGAACATACACCTGAAAAGACCTTTAGGGAAATTGCATTTTTAATTGAAAGAGAAAAAGAGCGCACAGATGAAATCGACGCACTTGAGATGGAATACCTCCATATGTATGCACGTTATTTGGTGAGACAGGGTCATTATACCACTGGTATAAAAATGGTTGAAAAGTTGATCCAGTTGGCCAAAAACAACGATAACAGTGACATGCTTTGGAAGGCCTACATCCAATGGGTTTATTACTGTATCCAAGTTGAAGATGCAGATACTATGGAAAAGGTGCTGAACTGGTTGTCACAAATGGC
>NZ_JBVBZF010000171.1:0-7448 GCF_057447755.1 Fusibacter sp.
TAAAAACCAGGTTGAAATCATCGTGTTAAAGCGCTGTAAAAAGACGAAAAAATTGAAAAACCTTAATAAAGACGCTAGGAAGCTGATGCTAAAAGATGCTATAATATTATCACGTGATGAACAATCTAATATTGAAAACAAGAAATTATTAATAATAGATGATATCTATACAACTGGTGCTACTGTTGATGCTTGTTCAAAAGTTCTATATGAGGCAGGTGCAGAGGAAATTTACTGTATTACATTTGCAATGGGGCAATAGTTGAATTTTTCAGGAGGGTAAAAATGACAGAAAACAAAATGGGTAATCTAAGGAACTGCAAAAAATGCAATCGCTTATTTTCAGCTACAGATGTGAGCAGTACTTTGTGTTCTAGATGTAATGAAGATATTGATGATGATTTTACAAGAGTACGAGAATATATCTATGACAATCCAGCATCAAGTGTTAAAGACGTTAGTATGGGCACGGGTATTTCCACAGAAGCCATCTTAAAATGGATCCGAGATGGAAAAATTGTTTTGGGTAAGAACGCCATCATTTCTTTTTGTGAACGATGTGGTGAACCCATGGATGATGGGAGCAGATTTTGCCCTAAATGTGTTCGTAAACTCACTGATGGGCTCAAAGAGGGCATCGGAGCAAACACCAACCAAAGATCGAAAATTGGAATGCATATAAAAGAAAAAAAATAATTTAAAAAAGAACTAAACTTACCCCTGTTTATGCCGATATCTATAGTAGAGAAATCGGCGCGAACGGGGGTGTTTTATATGAGAATTACTGGTAGCCCAAATATTCAAAACGTCTTAAAAACTTATGGTAAGAACGTTAAGAAGAACGAAGAAGTTGAAAAACCTGGCTTCAAAAGTGATAAAGTTGAAATTTCCAGCGAAGCTAGAGATTATCAAGTTGCAATGCAAGCACTAAAAGATGTGCCTGAAGTCAGAAGCGAGAAGGTTAATGCAATTAAGGAACAAATCAGTTCTGGACAGTATAAGCCTAATGCGGAACAAATTGCCGAGCAAATTTTGAAGGGATTAACAAAATAAGCCGATTTCTTTAGCCCCTACATATACCGGACATTTGTCCGGTTCTTATATTATTGAAGCAAAAGATAGTTTTGTGTGATAAAGGAGACGGTCTTATGACTAAGAGTGTAGAACAACTGGCACTGACGCTTAATAAGGAAGAAGAAATTTACCGTGAAATACTTCAGCTTTCGAAGAAGAAAAGAGCTGCGATTAAAGATCAGCGAATAAGTGAGCTTGAGACCCTTGCGTCGGAAGAACAAGGCCTTGTGATCACTTTATTTAAACTAGAAGAGATTAGAGAAAAAGTCGTTGATTTGGTTTTAAGAGAGAATAATCTTGAGTTTGTCGAAAATGTGTCACAACTAATGCAATTCTTGCCTTCAGATGAAAGGAAGCTTGTATCGGATGCCAAAGATCGACTCTTGGTTCTAGTGAAGAATGTCGCTGATGAAACACGATTTAACGCAAAATTATTAGAAGAAAAAATAAATTTAGTGAACTATAATATTGAATTGTTGACTCAGATTTCAACGGATAGCGGAAAATATACAAAAGACGCAATGGATGATCAAGTTGAGCGTAAGAATATATTTGATGTAAGAGTATAGGTAAAAAAACTTTTGAGGACTGATCCTAGACTTCAAAAGTTTAGTTATATATAAGGTGTTTTAGTAAAATGTTCTGTAATACAGTTAATGATAATGATCAGCAATAAAGCATTTAAAAGGATTTAAGTGTACTCATGAAATAAGCACGGAGGCTTTGAAAGGAGAGAACTCAAATGGCATCAGGTTTTTTAGGTCTTAGTATTTCTTTGTCAGGATTATTTGCCAATCAAAGAGCTCTGGGGGTTGTTTCTCACAATATTGCAAACGCAAATACTGAAGGGTATTCCCGTCAGGTAATGAATATGGAAGCATATAAACCTCAAACACTTCCAGGTGGTTTTGGTACCATAGGTGTTGGTGTTGATGTTACTGCAGTAAAACAAATTAGAGATGAATACTTGGATTACAAATACAGAAATGAAAATTCGGCTAAGGGTGAATGGGACGCAAGAGCAGGAGTACTTGAACAGATAGAAGGCATTTTTAATGAACCTTCAGATTCAAGTATCGGCGAATTGCTTGATAATTACTATGAATCGCTTCAGAGCTTATCAAAAAATCCTGAGAACTTAACGGCGAGAACTTTAGTAAGACAAAATACAATTGCATTATCAGAAGGTGTTACGCGTATTTCTGGGATGCTGACAAATCTTCAAAGAGATTTGAACTATCAGTTTCAATCGTCTGTAAATGAATTAAATATGTATTCTGAACAAGTGGTTTCTCTAAATAAGGCCATCTATGAAGCAGAACTTGAGGGTGGAAAAGCAAATGACCTTAGGGATCAAAGAAATGTAATCATGGATAAAATCTCAGAGCTTGCACCCGTTGATTACTATGAAGATGAACAAAATAGATTTCATGTGCTTTTAGGCGGACATCTTCTTGTTTCACATTTTAGAAGTGATTCGCTTGAGCTTGTGCCAAGAACTGAAAAGTTAAATGACAGTGATGATGATAAAATAATGGATGTTCAGTGGGCAGATGGCAATACACTTAATGTCACTACGGGTCAGATCAGTGGGCTAAGAGATGTACGTGATAATATTGATGGTGATAAAAAGGGTATTCCATACTACATTTCAAAGTTAGATGAGTTTGTGGATGTCCTCTCTGATACAATGAACGAAATCCACGAGCAAGGTTATGGCTTAGATGGAGATACAGGCTATTACATGTTTACCATCAATGACATGACAACAGCAGAGTTTAAAACCTATTTAAAAGAAGAGGGCTTAAACGCCGGTAAAGCAGTTAATGTTACCAATTCTGTTTTAGAGGGTGTCAGTGCTCTGCCTGTGGATGAGCAAGAGGACCAAATCAATAGTAATATCAATAAGATTCTGGCAAACAATCCAGACTATGCTGGAAAGACCATCAAACTAATTGATGGTGAGTATTTTGTAACAGACCGAATCAAATCAAGTGAAGTGACCATTGCAAAAGATTTAGAAGATTTAAATAAATTTGCAGCAGCAAAAAATATTGAAGAAGTTCCTGGTGACGGTTCTAATGTTTTGGACATGATTTCAACAAGACATAATATTAAACTCTATGAATGGGGTGCCCCAGAGGATTACATTAAATCCCTTGTGTCCAACCTTGGTGTTGACGCTGCTGAAGCGGATAGAGTCGCCTTAAATCAGGCACAGCTAGTAAATGAATTTAGTACCAGTCGAGACTCTGTCATGGGGGTTTCGCTTGATGAGGAAATGTCCAACATGATTAAGTTTCAAACGGCCTATAATGCAAATGCAAGAATGGTAAACGTTTATGATGAAATGCTGGATCTAGTGGTTAATCGGTTAGGTACAGTTGGAAGATAGGAGTGATTTTAAATGAGAATTACGAATAATATGCTCGTTAAAGACATGCTGTGGAATGCCAATAAGAACCTTCAAAGTATGGCGACCAAGCAAACCGAACTTTCAACAGGTAAGAAAATTCATAGACCTTCTGATGACCCGGTCGGTATTACTCAAGTTTTAAAGTTTAAAACAGATATCAGGGAAACTGAGCAATATGGTGAAAATATAAGGGATGCACTCGGCTGGCTTGAAGTTTCAGAGAGTGCGCTTACAGATATTAAGGATATCCTGCAACGTATTAGAGAATTAACAGTTCAGGCTGCTAATGGATCGAACAATGCAGATGATACAAGTAAAATTAAAACTGAAGTCTCCGAATTAACGAAAGAAATTGTCGTACTGGGTAACTCCACAATTGCAGGTCGTTATATCTTCTCCGGACTACAAACAGATACAAAGCTTTTTAATGATGATGGCACATACAATATTGACATGACATCAGAAAGAAGTGCTAATCAGAAGAGCCTTGGCTATGAGATCTCAGTTGGTGAGGTTATGGATTTGAGTGTTAGTCCAGTGGATATCTTTGGTGTCGTCCAAACGGACAGTTATTTCGAAGGAATGATTACCCCACAAACGGTTACAACAACACCTGCGACTGCAACTAATTTCACGGCAACGGTTGATTTGACGCATAACTATGCAACTGGAGATGTACTGGCATTTGCGATTAATGGTGCAAATTATCATGTGGATGAATCCTCACTTGTGCCTCCAACGACACAATTTGAATTTATTACAGCGCTTGAAAATGCCGTGGGTGTTAATGGTAAACTATCAGATGTGGCAGACATTAGAATTGATCCAGGTAATTTATTGGTGATTACAGCAAAGGAATTTGGACCTACTGTAACGATGTTTGACAACTCAACAAGTGCTGGCCTCTCCGGAAATTTGATTACTTATGGAACGGATCCTGTGAATGCAACAACAATAGTCGGCAATTTTCCACTTAGCGATGCTAAGGTTAAAGAGTATATCAATACAACCACACTAAAAGTGACCTACGATGGCCTTGCTACAGACCTTAATGTCGACTTAAATGCAGCAGATAATGTTGAAGAGTTGGTCTCACAAATACAGTCAAAATTGGACTCGGCATATGGTCCAGACCGTTTTTTAGTGAGTGGTGAAGATGGACAGCCGCTGGAGATAACCACTTTAGGTGTCTATGATGACATAGCGCATACTTTCGATATTGGTATCGTAACACAGAAGGGTAGTTTCTTCTCAAGTCGTATAGACAGACAAACTGTTGAAACTGACAAGGCGACAGCGACCAAATTTTCTACAAGTGTTAATTTGAATTATGACTATAGCGGTGATACGCTTGATATTGACGTAGGGGGCACAACTTATAATGTTGATGAAAGTCTCCTAGATAATACGATTTTCAATCCTGTAACCAAGGAAAAAATCATTAATGCCTATAAGAATGCGGATGATGGCGTTGGCGGCGTTTTAAGTGATGTGGCAGATGTGTATTTTGATGTTAACGATAAACTTGTCATTGTATCCAAGACTTATGGTTCAACTGTGGCAATTACAGACACCACAGCTTCAGCTGGACTTACTGGAAACGCAATAACGCTAGGACTTGATGGTGTTGATAAAACCATGTCTTCAAATGTGGCGTTGCTCGATACAGATGTTCAAGCCTTTACAGATATCAATACCATGATGTTTAAGCTCGATGGTGTTCAAAAGCGATTTGATGTGGATTTTAGTGGCCTTAATACCGTATCAGACCTGGTTACAGAACTTCAGACACAGATTGATTCAAAATTTGGCGCAGGTAAAATTGTCGTTGCAGGTGGTGATGGCTTAACGCTTGATTTCACAGCGGTTGCTACGGATGATGGCGAGTCTCATACGCTTAATATGGACATCGTTTTCAGCCAAGAGAGCGAACTCATTCACGATCTTAGAACACTGGAGGACGCACTTACTGTGAAGGATGATGATTCGATTCAATTAATACTAGGAAAACTAGACAAGCACTTAGATCGTGTTCTCACAGCTGCTGGTGAAATAGGTGGTAAAACCAATCGTATTGAGTTTATTTCTAATCGAATCGATGAAAACAAACTAACCTATACAAGCCTTTTGAGTAAGGTGCAAGATGTAGATATGGCAGAAGCCATTATGTTGTTCAAGAACCTAGAAAATGTTTACAGGGCATCACTCAGTGTTGGCTCAAAAGTAATTCAACCATCATTAGTGGATTTCATTCAATAATTAAAGGGTATAGATGATTTGATGAGTTATTTAAAGGGGTGATATTATGCCTATGCATGTTGAATCAAGACCAACTTTAATTTCAATTACGACAAAGGATGCAAAGTTATATCAAGAGGGCAATGGGGTTAACGTTTTGGATATCAGAACACAGAAACCATTACTTGAAATAACCACGACTAAACCTGAAGTGCGTATTGATCAGTCTAAATGCTTTGAAGAAGCTGGCCTCAAGGGATTAAAGGCCTTTATGAATGATGCAATCAGTTATGGTCAGCAAGTGCTACAGGCTGGCATCGCAAGGATTGTGGATGATGGCAATGCATATGCAAATATTCAATCAGGTCAGGACCCGATTCCAGATCAAGCCTTGTACAATGCGTATGAAATGTTTACTCATGAGTATAATTACGATACCATTCCTAAGTCAAGGCCTTCTATTGAACTCGTACGTGGCACTGTTAATTATAAATTCAATAGAGGACAAGTCATAAATTCAACAAAGTCCAATCCTGTTAGGATGACTTATGAACCGTGGAAGGTAGAAATTGCAGTGAAACAGTATGCATCAATTCAGTTTAGGTATGAAAAAGATAGATAGAGTAATGGAGGAGAAATATGCTAATTAAAACAGCTCATTTAGGTGAAGTAGAGTATGAAGAGAAAAATGTAATCACTTTTGGAGATGGATTACCGGGTTTTGAAAATTATAGTCAGTTTATCATTGTGCTTTCAAACGATAAAGCCCTTCCGTTTCACTTTCTACAGTCCGTTGAAAATGAAGATATTGCGTTTGTTATAACAGATCCATTTTTGTTTATCAATAATTATGATTTTGAAATTTCAGAGGATGTTGTGAAAAAGTTAGAGATTTCTTCACCTGGAGATTTGTCCATCTATTCAATAACCACGATACCTTCAAAAATTGAAAACACATCCATCAACTTGGCAGCACCTGTAATTGTAAACAACACCAATAATAAAGCCAAGCAGGTGATCCTTTCGGAGTATACTGACGTTAAACACTTTATCTTTGAGAAAAATAACAAAGGGGTGGTTTGATGCTGATTTTAACACGTAAAAAAGACGAAAGCATCATTATTAATGATGAAATCACAATTCAAATCATTAGTATAGAAGAAGGAAAGGTCAAGATTGGGATTGATGCCCCTAAGCACGTGAGTATATACAGAAGCGAAATTGTGGAGAAAATTCAAGAGAGCAACATGGAAGCTTTGGAGTCCAAAAAATTGTTGGCAGATTTATCGGATAAAATAAAAAAATAATTTTATTGGACGCTAAAGTTTCTAAAAAATACACCGATATTATTAACATAGAGCGGTTAATGTGACGGCCGGCATATTAATCAGCTTACAACCATCTGGAAAGGATTCCAGAGTAAATAATTCAAGGAGGAATTTTTTATGAGAATTAATAATAACTTAATGGCTATGAATACCCACAGACAATTGGGTATGGTAACGGGTTCACAATCAAAATCAATGGAAAAATTATCTTCAGGTTACAGAATCAATCGTGCAGGCGATGACGCAGCTGGTCTTGCAATCTCTGAAAAAATGAGATCACAAGTTAGAGGCTTAAGCCAAGCATCTAGAAACTCGCAAGATGCGATTTCTTTGGTTCAAACAGCTGAAGGTGCTCTTAATGAAACGCATGACATTCTTCAAAGAATGAGAGA
>NZ_JBVBZF010000172.1:0-7424 GCF_057447755.1 Fusibacter sp.
GCATCGTAGCCATCATTGAAAAGGTCGTCTAAGGTTATATTGGGTCCAATTAAGGTATTAGGTCTGATGATGACACCAAGTGATTGTAGCTTGTCTTTGATACGTTCTAAAATAGACTTTGGAAGTCTAAATTCAGGAACCCCATATCTTAAGACGCCGCCTATTTTATCGTTGGCTTCGAAGACTGTAATCTTGTATCCCTGAATTGCCAGTGTCATGGCAATGGTCAGTCCTGCTGGACCAGCACCAATGATGGCAACAGTTTGATCTTTCTTATAAGGGATTTGATAATCCATTACAGTTAAATAGTAATCTGAAACATAATTCTCTATGGAGCTAATATGAATGGGTTGTTGCTTCTTGTTTAGGATACAATGGCCCTCACATTGTTTTTCATGGGGACAAATTAAAGAACAGACCACTGAGAGTGGATTGTTTTCAAATAATCGTTTTCCAGCTTCCAAAATTTGATTATCTTCAAAGAGTTTTATAAACTCTGGTATATTGGTTGAAACAGGACACCCCTCCACACATTGAGGTTTCTTGCATTTAAGACAGCGCTTTGCTTCGAGTATTTCATGACGACTCATGAGAGAACACCCTCTTTCATTAATATTTTAATCAAAATAGTAACATAGAATATAGGGCTTGTAAACTTAGATTGTTTATAAAAGGGGTAAAAAAGGGTAGAAAACAAATGGATGGTGAAAATAAAGCGAGTTGACAATTAAAAAAATGGCGTTTATAATTAAGATATAGACACCCCACCAGGGGTGTGTCTACAGAGAGAGCGAAATTGAAAATAAAGAAATAGAAACAATCACTAATTTGTCACATGTTGACATACGAAGAGAGGGATATTATGAATAATGAAAAATACAATGTCAGTGGTATGACTTGTGCAGCATGTTCATTAGCAATTGAAAAAAGTGTTTCAAAGCTTGAGGGTATTGGTGAAGTAAAAGTTAACCTTATTACAAATACCATGGAGGTCAGCTATGATGATGCAAAGCTTGATCCCGATGCTATAATAAAAGCGGTTGAAAAGGCTGGATATGGTGCTGAGATGTCCATTGATGAAATTAAAATGGAAATTGATCAAAAACATTTAGAAGAGAAACTTGCATTTGAAAAAAGGCTTAAGGTTTCCTTGATCTTCACATTGCCTTTACTTTACATCACGATGGGCCATATGATGGGTATGCCTCTTCCAGATTGGATGAGCCTTCATAAATCACCACTTACATTTGGACTCATTCAGCTCATTCTCACCCTGCCAGTGGTGTACATGGGAAGAAGTTTTTATACTGTAGGTTTTAAAACCCTATGGAAGCGCTATCCAAACATGGATTCACTGATTGCAGTGGGAACTTCCGCAGCCATACTATATGGTTTATTCGCCTTATTTCAAATTTTTATTGGAACTGTAAATCATGATATGGCTTTGACAATGCTTTATGTAAACGATTTATATTTTGAATCCGCAGCAGTCATCTTAACCCTGATTACAGTGGGAAAATACCTTGAGTCTCGCGCAAAGGCTAAAACATCAGATGCCATTAAAAAGTTAATTGATTTATCACCACAAACGGCATTGTTGTTTAAAGACGGCAAAGAGTATGAAATTGATATCAAAGATGTAAAAGTAGATGATATTTTAATCGTGAAGCCAGGTGCTACGGTGCCTGTGGATGGCATTATCGTCGAAGGTGAATCTGCCATTGATGAATCTATGCTTACAGGGGAAAGTATTCCTGTTTCAAAGGGCGTTGATGCACAGGTTATAGGTGCCAGTCTTAATAAAAATGGCTACTTTAAAATGAGAGCGGAGCGTGTGGGCAATAACACAATGCTGTCTCAAATTATAAAATTGGTTCAAGAAGCGCAAGGTAAAAAGGCGCCAATTGCTAAAATTGCAGATCAAATCGCTGGTGTTTTCGTACCTGTAGTATTAGGGCTTTCCTTGTTAGCCTTTATTGTGTGGATGCTTTTAGGATATTCTTTTGTCTTCTCAATGAGCATAGCCATTACAATTCTCGTTATTTCATGTCCGTGTGCACTAGGGCTTGCAACGCCTACTGCGATTATGGTTGGAACAGGTAAGGGTGCAGAACATGGTATCTTGATAAAGGGTGGTATTGCACTTGAAAACACCCACTTAATCAATACAGTTGTCCTTGATAAAACTGGGACAATTACAGAGGGAAAACCTACGGTTACAGACGTGGTTTCTAATGAGATGTCAGAAACCGATTTGCTTCAAATTGTAGCGAGTATTGAGCAGAAATCTGAGCATCCACTTGCCGAAGGCATTATAAATTATGCCGCAGACAAGGGCATAGAACTTATCGAAATTAATCAGTTTGAAGCCTTATCTGGTCTTGGCTTAAAAGCTGAGATAGAAGGGGTGCAATGGCTCATCGGTAACGAAGCGCTTATGAAACAAAAGAAGATTGATCTTGTAGCCTATAGAGATGCCTTTGATCGCTTAACGAATGCCGGTAAAACACCAATGTTTATTTCCAGTGATCAAAAGCTTGTGGGCATCATTGGTATGATGGATGTTCCTAAACCACATAGTGAAGAGGCCATTCATGCATTAATGGCAGCTGGCGTCGAGGTCATCATGTTAACGGGAGACCACAAGAAGACTGCTGCAAGCATCCAAAGACAACTTGGCATCCCTAAAGCTTATGCCGAAGTTTTCCCACATGAAAAGGCAAAGGTTATAGAAACCTTAATGGCTGAAGGTAAAAAAGTAGCCATGGTAGGTGATGGCATTAATGATTCACCAGCACTGGCACTTGCGGATATTGGTATTGCCATCGGAAATGGTACTGACATTGCCATAGAGTCTGCAGATATCGTCTTGATGAAAAGTGATTTAAGAGACGTCGTTACAGCAATTGACCTTAGTCGTAAAACCATTAGAAACATCAAGCAAAATTTATTTTGGGCATTTTTCTATAACGTTTTGGGTATTCCAGTAGCTGCAGGTATTTTCTACATTTCTTTTGGATTAAAGTTAAATCCAATGATTGCAGCCGCAGCTATGAGCTTAAGCTCGGTGAGTGTTGTGACAAACGCATTGAGATTAAGAGGCTTTAAGCCTGAAACAAGAAATGTCAAGAAGCAGTTAACACAATCGTTTGAGACAGTGTCTTTTAGAAGTGAAGAGGAAGTTATAGAGGATGACTCTACGACAATAAATGAAATGAAAATACAGGAGGATAATAATATGAACAGAGAAATGTTAATTGAAGGAATGAGCTGTGGTCATTGTAAAATGAGAGTTGAAAAAGCACTTAATGGCATTGATGGCGTCCAATCTGCAGAAGTTAATCTTGAAGAAAAGAAAGCAGTTATTACTGCGTCAAAAGAAATTGATTCAGCGGTATTAAAAGCAGCTGTTGAAGACGCAGGATATGAAGTATTGGAAGTGAAATAATGGCTAAAGACAGAGCGGAGGTTCTTAAACTTCTAAAAACTTCAAAGGGTCAAATTGAAGGCATTATTAAGATGATAGAGGACGACAGATACTGTATTGATGTTTCCAAGCAAATTCTTGCAGCTCAAGCGCTCTTGAAAAAAGCCAATCAAAATATTCTTAAAAATCATATGCAGACTTGTGTTAAGGAAGCTTTTGAAAATAACAATGGCGACGAGAAAATAGAAGAGGTCATTGGTATTTTAGATAAATATTATAAGTAGTCCACTTAATTATGCAAGTTATGGCTGCGAATAAAATTAAGAATAACCTTTAAGATGAAGAAATTTTATAATGAAGTGATTTGTCAGTCGTTCTGATTTGGCAAATCACTTTTTTATATTGTCTTTTCAAGATTTTTTTATTACAATGATTACATTCAAGGAGGCGTAATATGAAAATAGACTTTCATTCACACAGTGATTTTTCCATAGATTCTCAAGCACCAATGGAGGATATGATAATTAGTGCAATAGAAAAAGGTATAACGAATTTAGCCTTTACTGATCATGTAGATTATGATTATGATGAAGATGGCATAACAAACGATTGGACCTTTGATATGACACAATATTTTAAAAGCATCGAGACATTTAGGTCAAAGTACAAGGATAAAATTGAACTCCATACCGGTGTTGAGCTTGGCATTCAACCACACTTGGGGGAAAGATGTAATGCTTTAATTAAAAACCATCCTTTTGACTTTGTGATTGCGTCGCTACATACAGTTGATTACAAGGATCTTTACAACAAAAAGTTCTTTAAGACGAGAACCAATGAAGCCTCTCTTCGAGAATATTATGAATCCTACTATAAAAGTATGATACAATTAGATGATTTCAGTGTTTTAGGACATTTAGACCTTTATCTGAGGTATTGGGAGCCTTTAAAAAATGAACCCATCAAGCGGTATTTTGATCAACTTGAAGTGATTTTTAAATATTTGGTTGAAAATGAAAAGGGCATTGAGGTTAACTCAGGAGGGTATTTTAAATACAAGCTCTTAAGTAACAATCCGAGTGATGATATTTTAAAATTCTATAAAAGTTTAAAGGGTCAAGTTATCACACTTGGCAGTGATGCTCATACCCCTGAACATATTGGTACTTTACATGATGAAAACCTTCATTTACTAGAGGCCATAGGCTTCAAATACGTTTGTACTTTTAAAAATATGAAACCAGAGTACCATAGTATAAAATCATTACTTTATTAAGGATATTGATTTTAATTCGTTTTTTCAAAGCCGTTTTTTATGCAATCTTAAGGGTCTTGACTTAAAAATTAAGGGCCAATAAAAGCAGAGATTGGTAGGAGATGAAGCAGGTGTTTACTTAAAACACAAAATCTAAAGGAGGCATATAATGGTTAATGTAAGTATGATCGAAACATTAAAGACATTAGTAATGACATTTGGCTTTAAACTATTATCAGGATTAATCATATTAATTGTTGGTTTTAAAATCGTCAATATTATCGATTACAAGGTCAATCGCGGTAGAAATTTTATTAAAATTGACCCAACACTTAAGTCTTTTTTAAGCTCAGCCATGAGAATGGGACTTAAAAGCTTAGTGATTATAACGGCCATTGTTCAACTCGGCATTCCAATGACCTCGTTTGTGGCATTGATCGGTGCTGCAGGCCTTGCTGTTGGTTTAGCTTTGCAGGGCAGTTTGGCAAACTTAGCAGGTGGGGTACTCATTATATTCTTGAGACCCTTCAAGGTGGGCGATTTTATTGAAGGAAATGGACACTCAGGAACTGTTAGAGATATCGGCCTATTCTACACGCACCTAACTACACCAGATAATCGGTCTGTGATTATTCCAAATAGTGGACTTGCAAATAGTTCGTTAATAAATTACAGTGAACACTCTGAAAGAAGAGTGGATTTTGACTTTGGCGTGAGCTATAATTCGGATATTAAAACGGTTAAAAAAGTAATTTTAGAGGTTATTGAGCGAAATGAACTCATTTTGAAAACACCAGAGCCTTTTGTTAGATTAGCAAACCATGGCGCGAGCTCGCTTGATTTCAAGGTTAGAGTATGGGTTGAATCTGCAGATTATTGGGAGGTATTCTTCACACTTCAAGAAGAAGTCAAAGAAGCCTTTGATCAAGCAGGTATAGAGATTCCTTATCCACACATGGTTGTACAGACGCAGAAGTTAGATTAGTTAAGACATTTAGAGGCGTTTTTAAAGGTTCATGACGCCAGATAGGATAATTGAAGAATATTTACTATGAAAGCGATATATGACATATCGCTTTTTATATCATCTTAAAAAGAAAGAGTAGCCATATGACAAATAAAAAATTTAAAGACTTTGCCTTGAGTGATGAAATATTAAAGGCAGTTAAGCTCATGAATTTTGAATCCCCAACGCAAGTTCAGGAAAGTGTAATACCATTGTTTCTTGAGGCCAAAGATGTCATTGTAAAATCACAAACAGGCAGTGGCAAGACCGCTGCTTTTGCAATCCCCATTTGTGAATTGGTGGATTGGGAAGAGAACAAGCCACAGGCCATGGTACTAGCGCCCACCAGAGAGTTGGCAATTCAAGTAAAAGATGATGTTTTTCACCTTGGAAGATTTAAACGCATCAAGGTTTCAGCAGTGTACGGTAGGTCACCCTTTTATCTTCAAGAGAAAGAACTAAAACAAAAAACACATGTCGTAGTGGGAACACCTGGCCGTATAATGGATCACTTGGATCGTGGCACGCTGGATGTTTCTCAGGTCAAATATCTTGTCATAGACGAAGCGGATGAAATGCTCAAAATGGGCTTTTTTGAACAGGTTGAAGCTATTTTAAACAAATTGCCAAGTGATCGTGTCACAGTCGTATTGTCAGCAACCATGCCTGAAAATATCAAACGGCTTTGTGAAACACAGCTCAAATCGCCAGAACTTATTGAAATTGAGGCTTCTGATCCCGTAATTGATCGTATTACCCAGTATAGAATTGAAGTTGAGGAGAACCAGAAAATCGCTCTATTACGTGAAGTAATGATTACTGAAAATCCAGATAGTATGATTTTATTCTGTAACACACAGCAAAAGGTAGATGATATTTTTGATTTACTTGAAGATGAGGATCTCGCTGTTGAAAAGCTACATGGTGGTATGGAACAAAATGACCGAATAAAAGTGATTGAAAGCTTTAGAAAGGGTGAATTTAGATATCTGATTGCCACTGATGTTGCGGCTAGGGGGATTGATATTGATCAAATCGAATTGGTCATAAACTATGATGTGCCCAATAAGAGTGAAAGCTATGTCCATCGAATTGGCAGAACTGGTAGAATTGGAAACTTGGGAAAAGCCATTACCTTTGTATCACCGGCAGACCGCAAGTTACTAAATGAAGTTCATGAATATATACAGTCAGAAATCCCCCTTGGTATAAGACCTACTGAAGAAGAAGTGGAGAGCTGCCAAGAAGCCTTTGATGAAAAGGCGGCTATATTGCCAACACCAAAAGTGGTTAAAGGGGTAGAGGTCAATGAGGGCATATTGAAGCTTCATATCAACGCGGGTAAAAAGACAAAAATGAGACCTGTAGACATTGTTGGAACACTGTGTAGCTTAGAAGATATAGAAGCGACTGATATTGGAATCATTAATATCATGGATATTTCAACCTATGTGGAAATTTTAAACAACAAGGGTGAATATGTCCTGAAAGCCTTGCAAGACAAGCCCATTAAAGGGCGATTGAGAAGGGTAAGTCGTGTTGATCCTAAATGAGAAAAGGGTAAAATCAGCTAAAAGCGAGCATTTTGGCTCAAAATAGGTTATACTAGAGAGATAGGTATCAATTATGTAAACCTATATTGAGAGGAGTCTCACGATGAAAGTATTATTAAGAGAAGAGTCAAACAAAGAGGTTAAAAAACAAGGTATGATCGCTGGTGTTATTTACGGTAATGA